>QAKO01000043.1 GCA_003343765.1 Bacillota bacterium
AATGAGGGTAGTAACGCTCGGAGAGATCATGCTGCGGCTCACGCCGCCGGGATTCAGGCGGCTGTTGCAGGCGGAAACATTCGAGGCGGAATACGGCGGCGCGGAAGCGAATGTGGCGGTTGCGCTTGCGATGTGGGGCGAAGAGGCAAAGTTCGTCAGCAAAGTCCCCGCCAACGAGCTGGGGCAGGCCGCGGTCAATAAACTCCGCAGATACGGCGTGGATACGGGCAGCATTCTCCGCGGCGGCGATCGGCTGGGCATCTATTATGTTGAGCGGGGCGCAGACAGGCGCGCGAGCAATATTGTGTATGACCGCATGAATTCGGCATTCGCCTGTTCGGAAGCCGAGGAATACGATTGGGACAAGATATTTGAAGGAGCCGACTGGTTTCATTTTACGGGCATTACGCCCGCGCTGGGCAAGCGGGCGGAGCACATCACGCAGACCGCCTGCGAAAAGGCGAAAGGAAAGGGGGTTCGGATCTCCTGCGACGTAAATTACCGCAGCAAACTGTGGAGCGAGGAATCCGCCCGCGCCGTCATGGAAAATTTTTTGCAAAACTATGTCGATTTGTGCATCACGAACGAATATCAGGCGAAGGAATTATTCAGCGCGCCGCGCGAACAGGTCGCCGAATACATGAGCAGGAAGTATTCGCTCGGCCTGGTCGCATTTACCTATCGCAAGACGTTCGACGCGACGCACAATATGATATCCGGAGCCATTTACGACGGAGAACATTTTTACAGGAGCAGCGAATACCTCGTCGAAATGGTCGACCGTATCGGCGGGGGCGATGCGTTTGCTGCGGGGGTACTGTACGGCATCGGCAACCGTTATACGTTGGAACAGACGGTTCGGTTTGCAGCGGCGGCGAGCTGTCTGAAGCATTCGGTCGAGGGGGATTGCTGCCTTGTCGATAAAGAGCAGATATTGCAGCTTGCAAACGGCGGCGACCTCGCACAGGTAAAACGATAATTACAGGGAACAACGATAATGAAAATGACCTTTCGCTGGTACGGGGAGAGCGACAGCATTCCCTTGCAGTACATAAAGCAGATCCCGAATATGTCGGGGGTAGTAACGGCCGTGTACGATACGCCCGTGGGCGAGGTTTGGGAGGAGAGCAAAATCGCTCACCTGAAAAGCCTTTGCGACAAAGCGGGGCTTGAAATGGAAGTGATAGAATCCGTGCCCGTGCACGAGGACATAAAACTCGGAAAAGATACGAGGGACAAACTCATCTCGAACTACGCGCAGACGATACGCAATTTGGGCAAATACGGGGTAAAGTGCATCTGTTACAATTTCATGCCTGTGTTCGACTGGTTCCGCACGAACCTTTGCTACTCTCAGGAGGACGGAAGCATCTGCCTTGCGTACAGCGAAGCGGACTTCAATCAACTGGATAAACATAACCTGCGTTTACCCGGTTGGGACGAGAGCTATACGCCCGAACAGCTGAACGGGCTGTTGGAGGAATACAAAGCCGTATCGCACGAGCAGCTCTTTGAGAACCTTGTATATTTCTTAAAGGGCATCCTGCCCGCGTGTGACGAGACGGGCATCAACATGGCCATCCACCCCGACGATCCGCCGTGGGATATCTTCGGGCTGCCGCGCATCGTGGGGAGGGAATCGGACTACGACAGGCTGTTCGCCGCCGTGCCGAACAAGCACAACGGCATCACCTTCTGTACTGGCTCGCTCGGCGCGGGGCGGTTCAACGATTTGCCGAAAATGGCGGCAAAGTACGCGAGCCGCATCTATTTTGCGCATCTGCGGCAGCTCAAATTCGTGAACGAAACGGACTTCTACGAAAACGGTCATCAGACATCGGACGGGAACGTGGACATCTATGCCATAGTCAAGGCGCTCGTCGAAAACGGGTTCGAGGGGTACGTCCGCCCCGACCACGGGCGGAATATCTGGGGCGAAAACGGAAAGCCGGGCTACGGCCTGTACGATCGTGCACTCGGCGCGGCATATCTGAACGGCTTGTTCGAGGCGGTGGAGAAGGACAGGAAACATGGATAAAGTATTGCAGAAAATCGAACAGTATAAAATCGTGCCCGTGGTGACAATACAGAAAATCGGGGACGCGGCGGAAATGCTGGAAGGGCTGGTCAAGGGCAGCCTGCCCGTGGCGGAAATTTGCTTCCGCACCGACTGCGCGGAGGAAGCGATAAAGCTGGCAATAAAAAAATACCCCGAAATGCTCGTCGGGGCGGGAACGGTCATTAACAGAGAGCAATGCGAGCGGGCGATTAAGGCGGGGGCAAAGTTCATCGTCTCGCCCGGGCTTTCCAAAGAGGTTGCCAAAGTTTGCAGGGAGAAGGAGATTCCGTACCTTCCCGGGGTGGTGACGCCGACGGACATCATGAAGGCGCTTTCCTTGGGGCTTATATACCTCAAATTCTTCCCGGCGGGGAGCTTCGGCGGGCTGAATACCATAAAGGCGCTGTCGGCGGCGTTTCCGCAGGTGCGGTTCATGCCTACGGGCGGGGTGTGCCTCGAAAACATGAACGAATACCTCGCCTTCCCCAAAATCTTCGCCTGCGGCGGCTCCTGGATGATGAAGGGGAACGCCGAAGAAATAGAACAAAATACGCGCGCAGCGGTCGCCGCCTTCCATGCGGCAAATGCGTTATTATGAAGGAGTTGAAGATATGAAAAAATTGAATCTTGCTATCATCGGGCAGGGAAGAAGCGGCAAGGATATCCACGGGAAATTTTATATTTCCGAAGATAATACTCTGTATAATGTCCGCTATGTCGTAGATGCAGACGCACACAGGCGCGATGTATCCGCCGCGCGTTATCCGGGCGCAGAGGTTATGGCGGATTATCGCGGACTGTTCGGAAAGGAGATAGATCTCGTCGTCAATGCGACATATTCCTGCGAACATACGGAAATCACCAAAGATCTGATCGAGCATGGCTTTAACGTGCTGGTCGAAAAACCTTTCGGGCGCACGCGCAGTGAATGCGAACAGCTGATCCGTCTGGCGAAGGAGCGCGGAGTCGTGCTGGCTGTTTTTCAACAGACGTTTTACGCCCCCTTCTACCGCGATGTGCTGCGCGTAATAGAAGAAAAGAAAATCGGCGAACCTCTGCAAATCGATATCCGCTACAACGGGCTTGCCCGCCGCTGGGATTGGCAGACTCTGCAAAAGAAGTTGGCGGGAAATGCGTATAATACCGGCCCCCATCCCTTCGGCATGGCGCTCGGCTTTTTGAATTTTGACAGCAATGTGCGTGTGGCGTTCAGCAAGCTGGCCAATACGCCCTTTTCCAGCGGAGATTCCGACGACTACTGTAAGGCGATCCTTGTTGCGCCCGGCGGCCCCGTCGTCGATGTCGAAATCAATAACACCGATGCATATACCCCATACACTCTGAAGATTCAGGGTACATACGGCACATTCCACTGCACGACGACCGATTACGAGTGTAAGTACATTGTGCCGGGTGAAAACCCGCCGCGTCCCGTCGTCGAGAGTTTCCTTGCAAATGAAAAAGGCGACCCCGTCTATTGCGGTGAAAAACTCATCACCCACGAGGAGAAAGGGCACTACAACGGTACAGCCTTCGATGTCGGAACGAAACTTCTTTATGAAGACTTATATTACGCGATTACCGAGGGCAGGGAAATGTACGTCACCGCGGAAAAGGCGGCCGCTATCATCGGGGTCATTGAAACGCTGCATGCGGAAAATCCGCTTCCGATTCAATATTAAATCAAAAAAGTGCGCACTTTTTCTAAATTTTTCAAACGGGAGGTGCTTGCAATTCAAAAAATTTCGGGCGGCATATGCCGCCAACAGCTGATTACAGCTGTTGGCGACCACTCAACAAACAAAAATATCTTTAAGGAGAGATGATGAGCATTTTACAAAAAGTTTTTAGTAAACGGGCAATATGCGCGGCGCTGTTTGTTCTCTTTGCAGTCTGCTGTGCGGTTTCCTTCTTTTTGCGGGAGGTTTCGGCTGAAACGATACCGGCAGTAGAGAGCGGGCCTGTTTATTCCGTGCAGAATATTACTAAGGACGCGACTTGCGAAGTTGATTTTATCAATGATTATTTCGGTTACTCCGCGCCATACGATTCTTCCACATATGAGCGCAGCCTCGTGGCGTATACATACGACGCCGCAGAGGATGGCGTGATCACTTTGAAAACGGCTAATATTTCATTCCCAGGGCAGGATACATATCTTTTAGCGGAACCTGCCGAGGGCGGCAATTACACGGTAACGGAGATAGGTCGTTTTTCGACGGATGCGACGCCGACGGCAGACGGGTATTCCATTACGATCCCCGCGGACGGCTATGCGCTTGTGACCACGAACGCTACATCAGCAACACCGTTTTCGACAAACGGACAAGGCAATTTTGTCGAGGGCGATACAGTCAGCGGTATTCAGGACAACAGTCGCTGGTCGTTTACGGATACGACGAGCGGCTATTCCCTCAAGCTTACGCACGAAGTGACTACTTCGGGTATGATGGATGTAGATGGATCTGGCGCGCTCAACGGGCATTACGCGGTCATCAATCGTACGGCAGGTACTTATGTAGAGATGTATTCCACACGTTCGTACATCGTGGCCCAAGCGAGTGGCGAGGGGTCATACACGATCTCCGACGTATATGCGACCGGTACCGATACGGCGGCTGTCAACGCGACGCGGGTCAATGTGCCGGAAGGCGGCTTTATCGTCGGCCTCGGCTATTGTTACGCGGGCCAAAGGCAGTACGCAAAGGGTGGTTTTATCACGGCGGCGGAAGTGGGCGATACTATCGAATTTACCGATAGAGGAGCGGCTGATCCTTCGACGGGCATCACCGTCACGGCAGACAATACGCCCGCCGAGATCAACGCCGTCAATCCGGAAGATGTTACAGTAGGGCAGACGGTGCTGTACTGCAACGTTCTCAACGATTATTCCGGGACCGGCCTTCTGAACACGCCCGAGCGTACAGACGAAACAGTCTATGAATACGTCGTCATGGTCATCGGTGACATTGAGGACGGCGAACACCGCATTGTCGAAGTGCGGAATACGGAAGGAGCGATCCCTGCACACGGGTATGTCATCAGCGCGGCAAAAGACCTCGGCTGGGCAGAGGGCGACATCGCGACTCTCTCTTCGACGGCTTTGCCGGACGGCACCGAGATCGCCGTGTTTGACATGAGCCTCGACTTTCCCGATCTCGGGCAGCGGATCATGCTCACCTATAAAAACCATGATATTACGGGCGGCAACCGCGTGGTTCTGTCCGACACGGTAGTGGCCGGCGACGTTTCCAGCCAGAGGCATGCGTGGAGTTTCGACATTAGCTGTGAATACAATGAAGGCAGGACAGGGGGAACAGTCACGGAAATCACGAACAGAACGGACGGAACCATGGGTACCACGCCCATTCCCGAAGGAGGCTTCGTCATCTACAGCCACGGCTCCCTCAACAGGACATTGATCGAGCAATTGCGGGTAGGCTATTCCATCATTATCAACGACTTCAACGAGCAATCCGATTCTTTCCTGACGAGCGTGACCATCGGAGAAACGGTGATCCCGTTTGCCGGCGAAGGCGACTTCTATACCGATTATAAGGTTGAGGATGCTTCGCAGTTGGAAACGATCATAGCGGGTATGCAGTTTGCCAGCGAGTACGGAAAAGCGGATATAGAAGTCGGCGCTATCGAAAGCTATACGCTGCCGATGGAAGTGACTGTTACGCTTACTTCGCCCAATGGGTATTTCAGCAATGAATATACCATCGTATTTAAGGTAGAAACCTCTGAAGATGCGCGCCTTGCTTCCGTTACGGTAGGAGATGCAGCGCTGCAAAGTTTTGCGGCGGAAACCAAGAACTACACGGTAGATTATGCGATCGGAGAGGCCTTGCCGACCGTTGCGGCAACGGCTGCCGATGCGGGAGCCACTGTTTCCATACAGCAGGCAACAACGGAAAATCCGCAGGCGGTTATCACAGTCACGGCAGAGGATGAAAGTTTTGTCTGGACGTATACGATTCAGTTCAGGGTGGTAGATAATACCTTGTCGGAACTCTGGATCGGTGAAACAAAACTTACGGATTTTTCGTCCTTGCAGAGCGAATATACGTTCAGCCATTCCTTTGAAAGCGCGCCCAGAGTTCTCGGCGTCGCGTCGGATGCCGATGCAAGGATCACATATGTACAGGCATTCTCGCCGGACGGCACTGCAACGATTACGGTAGAAAAGGATGGGCTTACACGCACATATACCGTTTCGTTTGTGGCTCCTCAGGAGAATAACGCGGGCGGCATCGTCGTGTATGTTGTCACGTCAGTCGTTATAGTGGCGGCTGCAGCTGCAATCGTTGTCGTTCTCGTCAGGAAAAGGAGGGTTTAATCGTGAATACGAATGTTCGTAACCTATGGCTGAAATGTTTGTGCATTGCAACGACGCTCGCTTTTTGTATCGGCATACTTTTATTGACCATTTCGTTCGCCTATGCAGAAGAAGAAACGCCGGGCGTTACCATCGGTGAGCAGCAGATCACGGTCGATACTGTTGACCCGATAGAGGTCGGCAGCGACGGCACCGTTACGCGCGAGGCGATCGATGCTTCTCATGTGGTATTGTTCACACCCTCGTATTACTTCATGCAGACGCCGCAGGCAGGCGAAG
>QAKO01000071.1 GCA_003343765.1 Bacillota bacterium
GCTGATTCGTAATCAGCAGGTCGCCGGTTCAAGTCCGGCCAGTAGCTCCAAACAAAAAGGCATCCCTTACGGATGCCTTTTTGTTTGGTTTTTTCACTGGTTTTTTCTACAGACCTATAACCATTCAGACATGCTTTCAAAAAAATTCACAATCCCCACGCCATGGTATTCTTTTGCGTTTCTTGGACGACAACAGATCTTCCCTGCAAGTCCAATGTGAGACCCCGCAAATCCCCTCTATGATTTGTTTATTAAATTGCCTTCAATAAAAGGGATTACTTTTTTCCGCAAAAATAACACAACCGCTGCATTTTTAGTTTTCAGTATCTTCTTGGGCATGAAAATGGCGCAGCTTTTATATTTTACAACACGAGCCAGCCGTCATTCGATACTCTTCAACGATTCTATCATATCAATCCGACACAAGCTTTTGTACATGACCAGATTGATGATCGCGGAAAATGCCAACGTCATCACCGCCCCCAAAAGATAGCTGATTTACGAAATACTCCTGCCAAATATGATCAGATCCACTTCTATGGAAACAATCATGTACTGATGCAGCAAAATACCCAATCCTATACCCAGGATAACTCCGATCACCGTCAGCAACACATTTTCTTTATACACATACGAAGCAACTTCCGTATCGTAAAAACCCAGCGCCTTCAATGTTGCGAGCTACCGCTTGCGCTCCGCAATATTGATACTGTTTAAATTGTACAGCACTACAAACGCCAAAAGCGCCGCCGCACCTAATTATTCAAAGAAGAAAGAGTACCGCCTGCACTTCAGACCGATTCAATAAATAGTTTCCGATTTTGTCCTGAAAATCATCGGACGTATCCTCGTATTTGAGTAAAATCTGATTATAAGTCCGACGCATTCTAACAAAACATTTTTCCCCGGCTTCAATGCCTCGGGACGCATGGCATTGGGGAGCGGGAACGCGGCCGTTCTGGCAAGGTATCTCATGTATGTGCTTTTGCCGACTTTGACGGGATCAATTGTCGGTGTACTGTTCGGGGAAAAAATATTCCCGTTGGCGATCATGAAGACGTATGCATTGCTCTATAAAGGGCTGAATGTATTTCTGCTTCCACGATTCTCTTCCCAAAACATACCACTGCGGCACCCGAATCAGGTCACTGATCCCGGGAACTGCGCCGCCAAACTGTTCCAATAATTCTTCATATCTGCGTTCGCATGCCTTCTCCGACAATGCTTTTAAAGTCCCGATCTGCAACCGCTCTTCTTCCACCATTCTGATCTGCGTTTTGTCAAGCTCTGCCGTGATAACAGGTTTGACAGGTTCGGGAGCCGTTACTGTCAGTGTCTTTGTCACGCTCTCTGCATTTTCCGCACTGAACGTAAATACATATACGCCCGCTTCTTCCGGCGTAAACGTCGTTCCCGTAAAAGTGACCGACGCACCGCCGTCTTTACTGTATGTAACCGAAACACTGCCTTTGCTTGCAGAATAATTTAATGTAACAGTTTCCCCGACGGTCACCTCTGATTCACTCAATTCGGCGGTGATCGTCACTTCATCGTCCGACGGTATGTTCGGCTGAACTTTTTCGCAAGCCGCAAAAAAAGCAACGGACACACAGAACAGGATAACCGCCACAACCGACGCAAAAATCTTCTTCATCCTTTCCTCCTTTTTTCGGGATCCGACAGTCCATAGACAATCTTCGGAAAACCCTTCATTGTTTTTGTGATTTTATTATAGAACAGCAAAAAAAGCATGTCAATATCTTTAAAAAAAATTAACGTTCACCGAAATCGTAGCGAAACGTTAATTTTTTTTGTAATTTACTTTGCGACAAACCTGACCGTTTTTCTACAAAATATTTCCCTATATTTTTCAGCTCTTTTTCACCAAAGAACAAGAAGGTACCCCCCATGTCGGATCGCCCCTGTACGTTTTTTACGATAAAAATGCAAGAAAGTACAAGCGCGCCCGTTTCTGAACGAACATGGACGCGCTTATATCGCAATTCAAAAGCAAGAAAGCCAATGCATTTTTATAAATTTATTGTTTTACAGTAAGTTTACAACCGATCAAGCACAGAAACAGCTCTTTTGCAGCTCAAACAAGGTTTGCAAGATATTTTCTCAGTTCTACGAGCGCGGGGATATCCGCAGGCGCCCATTCCTCTTCTTTAAGTTCATCCGCCGCGAGAAAGCGAAGCGCCTCGTGCTCCGTGCAATGAAAATCCGTAAGAAATTCGCACAAATATGTATGCAACGTGATACAAAAATCCGGATATTCGTGCGTCATGTCCAGAAAATGCGAGCAGACGCGGATATCCGCGCACAGCTCCTCTTTCACTTCGCGCACAAGCGCATCTTCGGGCGTTTCGCCCGCCTCGATTTTTCCGCCGACAAATTCGTATTTATGCGCTACGTACGCATACTTGCTCTCGCCACGTTTCGCCGCCAGAACTTTATTCCCGTTCAGCAAAACCGCTCCGACGACTTGTAAATGCTTCTTCATCTCAATCTCCGAAAAGAGAGAAAATGCGGTCTGCATTTTCTCTCTTCTTTTTTCTGTTCTTCCTTACCCGAGCTGACCGCCTAACGCTCCGCTCAGTGAACCAGCGATCCGATCTGCGCGCCGTCCGCCGCAAAAAGCAGGTGGCACGTTCCGTCTTCATTCGTGCTCGCCAGCAACATTCCGTTCGAATATTCGTTCCCGAATTTGTGAGGTTTCAGATTGACCAAAACCACGATCTTCTTTCCGATAAGCTGTTCAGGCTCATACTGATCCGCGATCGAAGATACGATCACGCGCTCGCCAATGCCGTCGTTGAGTGTTATTTTCATCAGCTTATTTGTCTTACGCATCGGCTTTGCTGCCAGAATTTTACAGATACGTATATCATTTTTCGCAAAATCTTCCAGCTCGATCTGCTCTTTCAAAGGAGCGGGTTCCGCTACAAATGTATCTTCCGTAACTTTCTTTTCTTCTGTCTTTTCGACCTCTTTTTCTTCCGCAACTGCGTCCGGATCTTCCGCTTCCGGCAACGAAAAATCCAAAAGTTTCAGATACCGCTCCGCATCGACCGCAAACAGGTACAGATACAGCCGAGGCCCTTTGTCGCGCGCAAGGATCAGATTATAAACATCCTTGAAAAATTTGCTCTGTACTTCTTTCAATGCATTCTTATCTTCCGCCTTGTCGGGATACACGCGCTTGGGAATCGCGTAAAGCTCCGATTGCAGAGAGTCCAGCGTGTACCCGCCCTTGGAAATATATTCTTTAAGCTCTTTCACGCACTTTTTCTCTGACTCATCCATTGTGCGGTAATATTCCCAGTTACGTTTTTTCAGAATAACATATTCGCTTTCAGGTGAGCAGGTTTTCAGCCAGAATTCCGCTTTGGCAAAACGCTCCGAAAAATCAGCAACCTTGTACGGCGTTCCGATCTTCTCGAACAGCTGTTCCATCATCCGCGCATTGAAATTGACAACCGACCCCAGATCCACTAGCTGCCCCATCGGAACAGGCATAACTTTCCGCCCCGCAATTTCACAATTCTCCATCACGCGCGCGACCGTCTCGTTTGCCGTACCATCCCGATAGGATGTCAGCATTTTGTCAAATTCAAAATACTGGCGCAAAATCTCATCCGAAAGACAAAAATCAAAGGCTTTCAAAGGTTCCGTCTTTGCATACAGCCACAAAATCACTTCCGGCTGGTATAATTTCAGCAGAAAATCAGGCGTCATGTTGAATCCAGAAGATCCGCTCATCTTGCCCACGCTGCCCTTGATCCCGATAAATTCGTAACCCTGGAACAGCGGCGCCGGATACCCGAATACTTCGCGCGAAACATCTTTCGCCGTATCGTAGCTTCCGTTCTTCGACGCGTGATCTTTTCCGCCCGGTTCAAAATCGACACCTTCCGCAAGCCACCGCATCGGCCAGTCTACCTTCCATTGCAGTTTGCAGTTATGATCTTTTGTGAAATCAAACTCGCCTTCATGCCCGCATTCGCAAATATATTTCGCCTTTGTGCAGTCTTCCGACACCGACACGATCTTTGTGCTGTCTTTCCCGCAATTCGGACAGAATATGCTCACCGGATAATAATTCTCCCTCTCTTCTTCCGTAGAATCCTGCGTGCGGTGCTTGTCCAATATGTCAAATATTTTCTTGCGGTTCTTCAACGCAAAAATAATATGCTCTGCATATCTCCCGCTGCGGTATTCCTGCGCCTGGAAATGATATTCCATCTCGATCCCGAAATTCTTCAGAGAGTTCATAAATTCTTTTTCAAAATGCTCGGCATAACTCTTGCAGCACCCGAAAGGATCGGGAATGTCCGCATAAGGATACCCGATGTATTTCTCAAATGAATTGTTGCCCAGATGATCGGCTACGTTCTTCGGCACTTTGCGAAGCCTGTCATACTCGTCCCACGAAAAAAGAAGTTTCGCCTTCTTGCCGCGTTTTAAAAGCGCCTTATATACAAAATAACTCGTCGCTATGTCACGGAAATTCCCGATATGCACCGATCCCGACGGCGATATCCCTGCCGCACATACATATTCTTCCTTTTCCGGATTGCGGCGGATGATCTCGTCCGCCAACTTATCTGCCCAATACATACTAAATCTCTCCTGTGCTTGATTCGCTTACATTTGTGCTATTATAGCATATCCGCCGACTAAAAATCAATAAGTATGCGCCCGAAACGCAAAAATTCTGCAGAAAATGATTTGCTTTTATCCTGCATTGTGCTATAATACACTCTATCTTTTACTGGAGATATGCCATGAAATTCACACGCGGACTAAAAGACGGCCTGCCCATTGCTTTGGGGTATGTTTCCGTCGCTTTCGCTTACGCCGTCCAGGCTGTCGGGCAAGGATTCCCTCCCTGGTTCCCTATTCTCATCTCTGCCACAAATTTTACCGGGACAGGTCAGTTCGCCGGCACCAATCTCATCGCGGCAGGCGCAGGAATCGCCGTCCTTGTCGCAACCATGCTCGTCATCAATATACGTTACACCCTGATGTCTTTTGCCCTTGCCCAAAAAATGGGAAACGGCTTTTCGCTCTGGCAAAGAGCTGTCCTCGCTTTCGGCGTCACGGATGAAAATTTTGCCGTCGCGATCCGCCAGCCGCAAAAGCTGACCTTCCCTTACCTGATCGGCTTAATGTCCTGTTCTTTCTGCGGATGGCTGGGCGGAACCGCACTCGGTGCAGGAGTCAGCGAACTGCTTTCCGCTTCTCTTGCAAACGGCGCAGGCCAGGCTTATTACGATATGCTCATGAGCGCTCTCAGCATCGCCCTCTACGCCATGTTCGTGGCGATCATCATCCCCCCGTCCCGCGACGACATACACGTTTTACTGCTTGTCGCTCTGTCCGTCGCCGCAAGCTGTCTTTTTTATTTTATCCCCGCACTTGCATCGCTGCCCGCGGGACTGAATATCATCATCTGCTCCGTCGTCTGCACTGCCGTCATTGCTTACTTCTTTCCGCACGAAGAAAAGCATACCGAAAACCAACCGTTACCGCTCGCCGATAATTTACGATCCGATCAGAACGAAGCACCTTGCGACGGCAGCTCTTCCGACTGCGGCGAAAACGGAAAAGGAGGTTCACTGTGAACGCCACCCTTACCGATATGCTCGTAGGATGTCTCGTCATGTTTGCAGTCACTTACGCCACAAAAGCCGTTACTTTGCTGTTTGTCAAAAAAGATATCAAAAGCAAATATATACGCTCTTTCCTGTACTACCTGCCTTACAGCGTGCTCGCTGTTATGGTTTTCCCTACCATTCTTTTCTGCACTTCCTCGATCTGGTCAGGCCTTGCAGGAACAGCCGTTGCTCTTTTGCTCGCCTACTTCCGAAAAGGCTTGCTGCCCGTGTCACTCGCTGCTATCGCCACGGTGTTTGCGGTCGAGTTGTGTATGTACCTGCTCTGATTCCCGCTCCTTTGCAAAATTTGCGGCATTGTCAGGGCAAAAGATCAAAAAGGCGGGGGCACCGCGAATATTTCGCGGCGCCCCCGCCTTT
>QAKO01000063.1 GCA_003343765.1 Bacillota bacterium
GACTATATAATAAGGTTAGAGGCAAATCATCAAAACGGACGCGATTGGTTTGACTTTATCTGTCGTTTACGCTAAAATAATATAGGCAAGAAAAAGAGGTTGAAAGGCACAGTAAAAGTGGCCTTTTCAAAATTTTTAGGGCCACTTTTAGGGCCACTTTGGGGCCATTTAGGGGCGCTTGCCAATATATTGTGCTAAAAGAAGTTCCCACCCACAATATATTGTGGGTGGGAACCTGTGGCAGGGGAGACGCGATTCGAACACGCAACCTACGGTTTTGGAGACCGCTACTCTACCGTTGAGCCACTCCCCTAAGTGCTTATTTATTATATAGTAAAATTGTTTTTAAGTCAACAGTTTTGGGCTGTTATTGTAAAAAAAGGAGTGAAAACATGAAAAAACAGTACAAACTCGGAGTTATCGGCGGCGGATTCATGGCGCAGGCAATCATCAAAGGAATTGATTTCATCAAGCCGAAGAAAATTATTGTTTCGGATCCGTCGGAGGCTGCTCAAAGGAACTTGGAGGATCTCGGTGTCAACGTTACGGCAAACAACCGCGACGTTGCGGATAACTGCGAATATTTGCTGCTTGCCGTTAAACCGCAAACATTTCCGGCTGTAGCAGAGAGTCTGAGAGGGGTACCGGTTGAAAAAGTCATTTCCATTATGGCTGGCATGAAAAAACAAAAAATCAAGGATGCGCTTTTTGGTAAAAACGTTAAAGTAGCAAGGGTTATGCCCAATCTTCCCTGTTCGATCAATTTTGGTATGGCTGCACTGGATCTTTCTGATTTTGAGGATGACGTTGACGACTGTGCATTTGTTCAGGAAATATTCAACAGCGTCGGAAATACTTTAATTGTACCGGAAGAAAAGCTGAATGCCGTAACGGGAATTAGCGGCAGCGGGCCGGCATATGTTTATATGTTTATCGATGGTTTGATTCGTGCGGGTATAAAACAGGGGCTTTCGGAAGATGAGGCAAAGACACTTGCCGTGAATACGGTCGTCGGCGGCGCAGAAATGGTTGTTCACACGGAAGATAAGACCATTGATGAAATGATCGCTGCCGTATGCAGCAAAGGCGGTACGACGATCCAGGCAGTGGAATCATTCCGAAAAGATGATATGGACGGGATGATCGATCGTGCTGTATCGGCATGCGTGAAAAGGGCGGAAGAGTTGTCTGAATAAAGATGAAACAAATCATGTTATACACCGATGGCGCTTGTTCTGGAAATCCGGGTGCCGGGGGGTATGGGGCGATTCTTATTTTCAAAGGGATTGAGAAAGAGATCAGCGGCGGAGAGCTTTCAACGACAAATAATCGTATGGAAATTTATGCGGTTATTGCCGGTCTTGAAAAGCTAAAAGAAAGCTGCGATGTTACCGTATACAGTGATTCCGCGTATACAGTCAATGCATTCAATGAAGGCTGGATTTATGGTTGGATGAAAAACGGATGGAAGAAATCGGACGGAAAAGCTGTTCAGAATGCAGAACTTTGGAAAAGGTTATATTCGCTGACACAGAAACATCGGGTGCGTTTTGTGAAAGTAAAGGGGCATGCGGACAACGAGTATAATAATCGATGTGATGCGTTGGCTCGTGAAGCAATCAAAAAACTGAAAGCGAACCAATAATTTTTCAGTATAAGCATTTTTTTGTTTTGAATGGATATATTATACAAAGAACAAAATTTGTGTAACGACTATTTATGAAAGTATTCAAAAAAATCATCTCACTTCTCATACCGGCCGTGGCGGCGATAGCGGTGGTTGTTTTTACCGTATTCTGTATGGCAAATTTTCGCAGCGGATTTCTCTATGATCATGCGGATGTTATAACGTCTATATCTGTCAGTGTGGAAATCCTGTACATTGCGGCAATGGTCATTTTCTGTATTCGGAAGACAGAAGTGGTTTATAAATTTTTACTGACAGGACTTGTACTTGCGGCTATTATTCTGATCGGTCTTTTTATTCTGCAGGAAACCGGTGTGATGGATAAGATCGACTCACAGGAAGCTTTGCAGGCGCTGATTGAATCAACGGGAGTTTGGGGGCCGCTTGTATTTATTATTTTGCAGGCTTTACAAGTATTTCTTTTGCCGATACCTGGTGTATTGACGGTGGGGGCAGGTGTGTTCCTCTTTGGTCCGATCAAAACCTGTCTGTACAGTTATATCGGAATTGTAGGCGGATCATTGATCGCTTTTTGGATCGGAAGGGTTGTCGGTTATAAGGCGGCCGCCTGGTTGGTGGGCCGCGACGCGTTGGATTCCTGGTTGCAAAAGGTGAAAGGCAAAGATCGTCGCATCCTGACGGCAATGTTTATCTTGCCGATTTTTCCGGATGATATACTCTGCTTTGTTGCGGGTCTTTCTACAATGACCTGGAGATACTTTATTATCATGCAATTGATATCCAGAGCAATTTCAGTATCGCTGACCAGTTTTTCCGTAGGCGGTATGATCATTCCATACAATACATGGTGGGGACTTTTGTGCTGGGGTGTGATCGGAATCGCGATCGTTTTGCTCTTTGTTTTTATTTATAAAAAAGGCGATGCGATTGAAGCCTGGTTTTTTGGTTTATTCGGAAAAAAGAAAAGAAAGAAGGAACAGGTCGAAGAGCAGACTCACACGGAGCTGAAAGGCGGAAAGCAAGAGCCGAAGACAGACGAATTCAAATCTGAAAAAAATAAATAATTCGAAAAGCCATATTACAGATTTATCCAATTACAAATTATCCAAGCCGTCAGCAAACATTATCTGACGGCTTAGTTTTTAATTTGCTTATAAAACCTGAACGCAAAAACGACGCGATCCTTTCATCGCGTCGTTTTAATAATGGCTTTTGCCCAAATGTTAATATTTTGCAGAGATCAGACGATCAGATTGATCAGTCTGCCTTTTACGACAATAAATTTTCGGATAACTTTCCCTTCCACGAGAGGACGAATCGTCTCATCGGCAAGAACGAGAGCTTTGATCTCATCCTCGGAAGCGTTCTGCGAAATCATCATTTTCGTTTTGATTTTGCTGTTGACCTGCACGGCGTATTCAAGTTCGTCTTTTACGAGCGCTTCTTCGTTGCATACCGGATATTTCTGATCGAAAATCGAATATTTATATCCGAGAATTTCCCAAAGCTCTTCGCTGAAATGAGGAGCGCAGGGGGCAAGGAGAAGCAAAAGATCGCGCGTGCATTCACGCAGGAAAGATACGTTTTTAACAGGAAGCCCGTCGTATTTATACAGGGCGTTAACGTATTCCATCAACCTGGCTACTGCCGTGTTGAACGAGAAGTTTTCCATGTCGCGCGAAATCTGACGGATCGCGTAATTGCGGGCATAGTCAAGTTCTTTTTCGTCGTGGCCGTATGTTTCGTCGGATGAACCTTTAAAATCTTTGTTTTTGATAACAAAGCGCTCGATTCTGTCCAGGAATTTTGCTACGGATTTGATTCCGTCATCGCTCCAGGGACCGCCTTCGGTATAAGAGAATCCGAACATCAAATACATGCGGAATACGTCTGACCCATATGTGGAAACATATTCGTCAGGGGAAACGATATTTCCCTTGGATTTGGACATACGATTGCCGTCCGGCCCGAGTATAACGCCTTGATGTACCAATGATTTGAAAGGTTCGTCAAAGTTCAGGTAACCCATATCGCGAAGTGCTTTGGTGAAGAAACGAGCGTACAGCAGGTGCATGCAAGCGTGTTCTGCACCGCCGACGTACTTGTCTACAGGGAGCATTTTGTTTACGATTTCAGGATCGAAGGGCGCTTTGGAGTTGTGTGCGTCCGGATACCGCAGATAGTACCAGCTGGAGCAGACAAACGTGTCGAGCGTATCGGGATCGCGAAGCGCGTCGCCTCCGCAGTGCGGGCATTTTACGTGCATGAACTCATCGCATTTGGCAAGCGGTGATTTTCCGTCCGGTTCAAACTGGACGTTGTAAGGCAGTTTGACGGGCAGGTCTTTATACGGAACGGGTACGATGCCGCATTTCGGACAATGGATCACGGGAATAGGCGCGCCCCAGTATCTCTGACGGGAAACAAGCCAGTCGCGCAGGCGGTAATTGACTTTTCTCTCGCCTTTGCCCATCTTGGCAAGGTAATTGGAAATTTCCGTACGGGCTTCTTCGCCGAAGCGGCCGTCAAATTGCAGACTGTTTACGCAGATACCGTCTTCGCAGAAAGGCAAAACAGTTTCTCCGTTTTTATTTTCAATAACTTTTTGTACGGGAAGATTGTATTTCGCTGCAAACGCAAAATCGCGCTCATCGTGTGCGGGAACACCCATGACGGCGCCTGTTCCGTAAGAATAGAGGACATAATCGGCTGCATAAATCGGGACTTTTTTGCCGTTGATCGGATTGATCGCATAATGACCGATAAATACGCCTGTCTTTTCGCGTGCGGAAGAAAGCCTTTCGATTTCATTGGTTTTTGCGGTTTCGGCAATATAATTTTCCACAGCTTCGCGCTGTTCATCCGAAACCAATTTTTTTACGAGCGGATGTTCGGGGGCGAGAACGACATAAGAAACGCCGAAAATCGTATCCACGCGGGTCGTGAATACCTTAAATTTGTCGCCGCTTTCACATTCGAATTCAACTTCGCAGCCAACAGATTTTCCGATCCAGTTGCGCTGCATCAGCTTCGTCTTTTCAGGCCAGTCTATCTTATCGAGACCCTGCAAAAGCTCTTCGGCATATTGTGTGATTTTAAAGAACCATTGCGTAAGATCCTTTTTGACCACGGGCGTACCGCAGCGTTCGCAGCAACCGTCAAGGACCTGTTCGTTTGCCAAAACCGTATTGCAGCTTGAACACCAGTTCACGGGCGCCTCTTTGCGGTATGCGAGTCCGTTTTCATAAAGTTTCAGGAACATCCATTGTGTCCATTTATAGTAGTCTTCTTCGCAGGTTTTGATTTCCGCCGACCAATCAAACATAGCACCCATGGCTTTGAGCTGATGCTCCATGGTTGCGATATTTTTTTCGGTGGAATCTTTCGGGTGGATCTTCGTTTTAATGGCGTAATTTTCAGCAGGCAGTCCGAAAGCGTCAAAACCCATCGGCTGGAAAACTTCGTAGCCCTGCATTTTTTTGAACCGCGCATAGCTGTCGGTAGGACCATAGTTGTACCAATGCCCGATATGCAGTTTTGCGCCGGAAGGATAGGAGAACATTTCAAGAACATAATATTTTTTGTCGATGTTCTTTTTGTTGAAATTATTCTCTTTGCTCTTTTCCCAACGCTGCTGCCATTTGCTTTCAACGGATTTCATATCCATAACCAAAAAACCTCCGCGGCCCAAACGAGCCTCATTTTTTCTTTGCAAATTGTCTGTAAACGAGATACGATAACGGTCCTATGATCGGAATCAACAGAATTGCGATGTTCCATATGATCATAGAAGTTTTGACTGTCTGCCCGACGGACAGCTTGTCTTTCAGAAGAATGTAGATCGTTGCGATCGCCAGTACATAGTGAACGGCAAGCACGGCAATGAGTGCGATCAGAACAGGAGTCGGCATACTGCAATACCTCGCATTTATTCATCTAATTATATGATTTTTTGGCGTGTTAGTCAAGTTAAGAGACATATCGCGCCGAAAAATTTTATTTTTCGCGCATTTTGCAGCTGAAATCGTAAATAATCGGAATCAAAGCGCATACACTGAAAATATGGAACAATTCAAAGTCTCCGATCGGGAGGAACATTGCAGGTATATTGCTTATATTGCGGGCGCGCTCACGACGGTCAAGGAGAGAACGGCGCATATAGAATTTGAAGGGGGGCGCGTTGTTTTTACGCTTCGTGCGGAACCGTCGGAACCGGAATTTAAGAAACTTGTCGAGGACAGAATCGCCGACGTGATCTGTATCGGTTATAAATACTCGATCCTCAGCGGGCAAATTGCTCCGGCAGGTCTGAATGCGCAGGATCGCGAGATCCTCCTAACTGCGGTAATTGCTGCCGATTTTGCGGAAGATAAAAAATATGTGTCGTCCAGGCTTGCGCAACAGCGCACACACACGATCGACGGTTTCTTCAATTTCAGACTAAAAGAATTAAAGGAAAAATGGCTGGGGGTAGCGGCGTGCGTTCCGCCCGTGTTTACGCGCGGTCAACTTACGGAATTCATGAGATTTCTTCTGAACACAAACCGCGGAAAAGTTTTTTTAAAAAGAGGAGAAGTTTACGATGTGCGGTGCAGACGTTTGCGCCGATCAGCACTCATCGGCGACGCCAGTGCCGAGATGAATACGCTCCGAGAGATCGTTTTAAGCGGCGCGGGAAAAGTGGAATGTCTGGGTTCTCCGACGGTTCTGCAGGAAAACTTTCTCAAAAGATTTTACGAAGGACGCGTTTCGTTCGGATGATCAAAAATAATCAAAAATATTTTTTTCGCCCGATCAAATAGGTTGACAAAAAACTGCAAAGATATTAAAATAAGGATAATTGATATTACCAATTCAATCTGCTTAACGGAAAAGACAAGTAGAGCGGATGCGTGCATTTCAGAGAGCGGAACATATGCTGGAAGTTCCGTATTGCCGTTTCGTTTGAAACCGCTTTTTTTCGCAGGGGAATACCGTTCCGTAAAACGGTGAGAGAGGCCGTAAATGGCAATTAAGGTGGAACCGCGCAAGAGTTTGCGTCCTTAAACGAACAGTTTAAGGACGTTTTTTGTTGTTTGTGTATTTACGGGAAATCAGCCATGCTTCGAAAACAGTTTACCTGAAAGATGTATCGGCGAGTGTAAATTTTTTAAGATTGAATCGGAACCAGAAAGGACGGAGGATAAAGATATGATTATTACTTTGAAAGGCGACAAAAAGGAATACGCCGCACCTGTTTCCTGCAAGCAGATTGCACAGGATATCAGTGAAGGACTTGCCCGCGCTGCTGTGGCGGCGAAGGTAGACGGAAAGCTGGTAGATCTTGCGCATATTGTCGATAAGGATAGCGATGTGGAAATCATAACATTAAAGGACAGGGAAGGATTGGATATTTACCGTCATACAACGGCCCATGTGCTTGCTCAGGCGGTCAAGGCGATTTTCCCGACCAGCAAACTTGCGATCGGTCCTACGATCGACAACGGGTTCTACTATGATATCGATTTCAAAACTCCCATTACACAGGAAGATCTCGGTAAGATCGAGGCGGAAATGAAAAATATTATAAAGAGCAATCTTCCCGTGGAAAGATTTACGCTTTCGCGCGAAGACGCCATCAAACTGATGACGAAATACTCTGAAAAATATAAAGTCGAGCTGATCAAAGATCTTCCGGAAGGGGAAGAGATATCTTTTTATAAGCAAGGCGGATTTACGGATCTTTGCCGCGGTCCTCATCTTCCTTCGACGGGCAAGATCAAGGCATTCAAGCTGACCAGCATTGCGGGGGCATACTGGCGCGGCAATGAAAAAAATAAAATGCTGACACGTATTTATGGCACCGCGTTTGCGAAGAAAGACGAAATGGACGCCTATTTTACGATGTTGGAAGAAGCGAAGAAACGCGACCATATAAAATTGGGAAAAGAACTTGGGCTGTTTGCATTTCTGAACGAGGGAAAAGGTTTCCCGTTCTTCCTGCCGAAAGGTATGGTTCTCAAAAATGTACTGATCGATTACTGGCGCCAGATCCATACCAGGGAAGGGTATGTGGAAGTTCAGACTCCGATCATATTGAATCGCGGTCTTTGGGAGACCTCCGGGCACTGGGATCATTATAAAGAAAATATGTACACGACGAAAATCGACGGAGAAGACTGTGCGATCAAGCCGATGAACTGCCCGGGAGGAATGCTGGTTTATAAACTGAATCCGCACAGTTACAAAGATCTTCCGATCCGTATGGGAGAACTCGGGATCGTACATCGTCATGAAAAGAGCGGGCAGCTCCACGGATTGATGCGCGTGCGGTGTTTCACCCAGGACGACGCACATATTTTCATGCTTCCCGATCAGATCGCTTCGGAGATCAAAGGCGTCGTGAAGATTATCGACGAAGTGTACACCTTGTTCGGATTTAAATACCATGTCGAACTTTCGACCCGTCCCGACAACAGTATCGGCAGCGACGAGGATTGGGAGAATGCAACCAATGCTCTGCGGCTGGCTTTGGACGAGCTGAATTTGCCGTATGTGGTCAACGAAGGGGACGGAGCTTTTTACGGGCCGAAGATCGACTTTCATCTGACTGATTCGATCGGAAGGACATGGCAGTGCGGAACGATCCAGCTTGACTTCCAGCTGCCGCAGCGCTTTGAAGCGGAATATACGGGCGAAGACGGACAGAAACATCGTCCGATCATGATCCATCGCGTTGTGTTCGGTTCCATCGAGCGCTTTATCGGAATCCTGATCGAGCATTATGCCGGAAAATTCCCTGTTTGGCTTGCGCCTGTTCAGGTGAAGGTTCTGCCTGTTTCGGATAAATCCATGGACTATGCAAAGGAAGTGGAAAACGCGTTCAAGGCAGCCGGACTTCGCGTGGAGACGGATGCGCGCAATGAAAAAATCGGCTACAAGATCCGTGAAGCGCAGCTGGAGAAAGTTCCGTATATGCTGGTCGTCGGCGATAAGGAAAAGGAAGAAAAAACGGTCGCGGTGCGTATGCGTGAGAAGGGCGATATCGGTTCCATGAAACTGAATGAGTTTATTGCCAGAGTCAAAAAAGAAAACGACGAAAAGACTGTTTTTTAAAGAAAAAGCTTAAAAAACAGTTGACAAGGCTGGTAATTTCTGATATTATTATATGGTAAAGCAGAAGTTACTTCTCGCCTTGCGGCAAGTGCGTCGGCAAGAGCCTAAAAATCATAAATGAAGAACGCAGATTTTCTGCGTAGTTTATTGTGATCGTTTGGAGCGGGTTGTAACATATGCAACCCGCTTTTGTATTTGTCCCGGAAGGGAAATAATGATTAAAGGACGGTATAAAACCATTAAAGACCAGCATCAGGTGAACGGAGAGATCCGCGATCAGGAAGTGAGAGTGATCGGCTCGGACGGTCAGCAGTTAGGTATCATGAGCGCAAGGGAAGCGCTGAATCTTGCCGAAGAAAGTGATTTGGATCTGGTGAAGATTTCGCCTACGGCGAATCCTCCCGTATGCAAAATCATGGATTATGGCAAATTCAAGTTCGAGCAAGGGAAAAAAGAAAAAGAGTCCAGAAAAAATCAGAAAGTTGTGGAAGTGAAAGAAGTACGGCTTTCCATGACGATCGATACGGGCGATATGAACGTAAAATCGCGCCAGGCACAGAAATTTCTGGAAGCAGGGAATAAGGTAATGGTATCCATTCGTATGCGCGGACGTCAGAATGCGCATGCGTCGATGGGGGTGGACGTCATGAACGAGTTTTTTGAACTTTTGGGCGGAAAAGCGGTCATGGATAAAAAACCCGCAAACGAAGGCAGGAATATTACAATGCTGCTTTCGCCTGCAAAATAGTACAAGATCAATTCTGCAAGGTATGTTTTTATGGACAAGCCCTGCATTTGAATGAAAATAATTTCGGAGGACAGAAGTATGCCTAAACAGAAATCGCATAGCGGCTCGAAAAAACGTTTCGACATTACGGGAAGCGGCAGAGTAAAAAGAGCGCAATCCGGTAAAAACCACAAGACGGGAGACAAACCCAGAAAGAGAAAGAGAAATCTTCGTCAGACGGCTTTCGTGAATGAAACGCAGGAGTTGACGGTAAAGAATCAGCTCATCCCGTACAAGAAATAAGGTATAAGGAGAAAGAGTCATGCGTATTAAAAGAGGAGTTAATGCGGTAAAGAAACGCAGAAAGATATTCAAACTGTCGAAAGGTTATTTCGGTTCCAAGAGCAGATCTTACAGGATCGCCCGCGAAGCCGTTATGAAATCGTTGATGTATGCATACATCGGCAGAAAGAACAGGAAAAGAGATTTCCGTCAGCTTTGGATCGCCAGGATCAATGCGGCGGCAAGAATCAACGGACTTTCTTACAGCAAATTTATGCACGGTCTGAAGGTTGCTGGCATCAATCTGAACAGGAAAGCACTTGCTGATATCGCGGTGAATGATGCGGCGGCATTTGCGGCGCTTGCTGAGAAAGCAAAAGCAGCGATTGCTTAAAGTAAATGTTAAAAAACCTTCTTTTTTCAAGAAGGTTTTTTATGTTTTATTATTATGGTGATCACCTCAAGAAATAATCCGTTTATCAAGCGGATTTTATCGTTGCGTGAGAAGAAGTACCGCCGCGAATACGGCGAATATATTATTGAAGGCGTCAAGCAGATACGGGAGGCCGTAAACGGCGGCTGCGATTTTGTTAGCATCGTATGCTCGGAAAATTATAAAGGAGAGCGTTTCCTTCCTGAGAAAGAGCAGCTTGTTTCGGAAAGTGTATTTGAGAAACTTTCCGAAGAATCCGCTCCCCAAGGGATTCTGGCAGTTTTGAAAATGCCGGATTGTTCGGTTGCGTCTCCGACCGGCAATGTGCTGTTATTAGATGCGGTATCGGATCCCGGGAATCTCGGGACGATCATCCGAACGGCAAATGCGGCGGGTTATACAGATATTTATTTGAGAAATTGTACGGATCCGTTTTCGTCAAAGAGCGTGCGTGCGTCGATGAGCGGCATATTTTTTGTGCGCCTGCATATTGGAACACAGGAAGAAGTGTCCGACGTTCTTGAAGATATTCCCAAAATATGTGCGGACATGAACGGTGAAAATGTTTTTCGGTTTGAAGCTCCGCAACGGTTTTGCCTGGTGATCGGAAATGAGGCGAACGGAGTCAGCGATGAAGTGCGCGCCCTTTGCAAATATACAGTCAGAATTCCCATGCGTGAAAGCTGTGAGAGTTTGAATGCCGGTGTTTCGGCAGCTGTACTTATGTATCAGCTGGGCGCTGAAAAGTTCAGAAAATTATAATAAAGATATTCAATCATATAGAGGAGTGTTTGTATGTCAGGACATAGCAAATGGCATAATATTCAGGCGAAAAAAGGCAAGGCGGATGCGGCACGCGGCCGTATTTTTACAAAACTCGGAAGAGAAATTGCCGTAGCGGCAAAGGGTAATCCGAACCCGGACACAAACAGTAAACTTGCCGATGTAATTGCAAAAGCGAAGGCAAATAATATGCCGAATGACAACATTCAGCGTTGCATCAAGAAAGCAGCGGGCGAACTCGGCGGCGCCAATTTCGAAACGCTGATTTATGAAGGGTACGGCGTTGGCGGCAGCGCGCTGATTATCAATACATTGACGGATAATAAAAACCGCACGGCGGGTGATGTGCGCAGCACCCTTTCGAAGTGCGGCGGCGAGCTCGGAAATACCGGCTGTGTGTCGTATATGTTCAGCAACAAGGGCTTGCTGGTCGTAGAACGTACGTTGGAGCTGGATGAAGACACGATCACCGAATATGCGATCGATGCAGGGGCAGATGACGTTGTTGTGCTGGACGACGCTTATGAAATTTATACGGATCCGACAGTTTTTTCGCAGGTACGCAAGTATCTTGAAGAGAAGGGTGTTTCATTTTTGGAAGCGGATGTCCGCATGAT
>QAKO01000102.1 GCA_003343765.1 Bacillota bacterium
CTTGCTGCGCCGCTCATTGAAAATTTCAGTCTGACGTTAAAGCCTGGCAGCCGCGTGGCGTTTGTGGGGCCGTCGGGGTGCGGAAAATCCACGCTGTCCAAACTGATTTCGGGTCTGTATAAGCCCTGGAGCGGTGAAATTTTGTTTGACGGAAAGCCGATCTCCGCCATTGACCGAAGCGTATTTACGGGTTCTTTGGCGGTCGTTGACCAGGATATCATTCTGTTTGAAGATACCATTGCCAACAATATCAAAATGTGGGATTCGTCCATTGAAGATTTCGAGATGATCATGGCGGCTCGCGACGCAAAACTGCACGAGGACATCATGCAGCGCGAGGGCGGTTACCAATATAAAATCACGGAAGGCGGCAAAGATTTTTCGGGCGGACAGCGTCAGCGCATGGAGATCGCACGCGTTCTGGCGCAGGATCCGACCATCATTATTATGGACGAAGCGACGAGTGCTTTGGACGCAAAAACGGAATACGAGGTCGTAAATTCGATCAAAGATCGTGGAATTACCTGTATAGTTGTGGCGCACAGGCTGTCTACCGTGCGGGACTGCGACGAGATTATCGTGATGGACAACGGGAAAGTGGTGGAACGCGGAACGCACGAGCAGCTCTATGCATTGGGCGGCGCGTACACGAAACTTGTATCCAACGATTAAGGAGAGCGTATGGGTTGGTTTGACGAACAGATAAAACAGAGAAAACAGAACGACGACGAACTGTTTGCCGAAGCCTTTGCGGGCATAGCGGGAGCCGTGACAGGGGCAAAGATCTCGGCACTTAAGAGTGATGCCCAAAGGACGAAAAACGCCGTTGACGAAATTTTACGTTATTACCGCATCAGACCTTGCGAGGTACCCGATTCGGTAAAGGATATCAACGAGCGGTTAGAATACCTTTTGCGCCCGCACGGGGTCATGCGCCGCACGGTCAGGCTGGAAAAGGGTTGGTACAAAGAGGCGGTCGGTGCGATGCTTGCAATAAAAAATTCAGACGGCTCCGCAGTGGCGCTGATCCCGTCAGGCTTTGCAGGCTATACTTATTTTGACGAAGAAAAGGGCAAACGTGTGCGCGTGAGCAGAAAAACGGAAGGCTTGTTTGAGGAAAAAGCGGTCGCCTTTTACGCTTCTTTTCCGCTGCGGAAGATCGGCATGAAAGATTTGGCCGTACATATCGTCAAGTCCCTGTCGGTCGCCGACTTTGTGCTGGTCGCTTTGGCAACACTGGCGGTTACTTTGGTGGGAATGCTTACTCCGAAACTGACCAATTTGCTGTTTTCCGATGTTTTGGCGAGCGGGAGTTTGCAGATTTTGCTGGCGATTGCCGTGTTTATGATATGCGTGTCTATCAGTGCGCTGTTGATCGGCGGCGTGAAAGCTCTTCTGATGGCGCGCATCAACACCAAGATGAGCCTGTCTGTACAGGCGGCGACGATGATGCGTATTCTGTCCCTTCCCGCCGATTTTTTCAAAGAATACAGCGCGGGCGATCTCGCGTCGCGCGCGGGCAGTGTACAATCGCTTTGCAATATGCTCATTTCCGCCGTGCTTTCCACGGGACTCACGTCGGTGTTTTCGCTGGTATACATCGGGCAGATCTTTGTTTATGCACCTGCTCTGGTGGTACCCGCGCTTTTGGTGATCGCGGCGACAATAGTTGTTTCCGTTATCACGACGTTTGTGCAATTGCGGGTGAGCAGGCGGCAGATGAAACTCTCCGCCGAGGAAAGCGGCTTGACCTATGCCCTCATTTCCGGCGTACAGAAGATAAAACTTGCCGGTGCGGAAAAGCGTGCTTTCGCAAAATGGGGAAATCTGTTTGCCGCGTCGGCGCGCCGTCAATACAATCCGCCCGCCTTTTTGAAACTCAACGCCGTCATTACTGCCGCCATTTCGTTGGCGGGAACGATTGCGATGTACTATTTTGCGGTGATAAGCGGCATTACCGTTGCCGATTATTACGCATTCAACACGGCTTACGGCATGGTTTCGGGCGCGTTTATGTCCCTGGCAAGTATTGCGCTTACGGTCGCAAATATCAAACCCGTGCTTGAAATGATCAAGCCCATTCTGGATGCGCGCCCGGAAATTTCGGAGGGCAAGCGCGTGATCGAGCGCCTTTCGGGCGGCATCGAACTCAACAATGTTAGTTTCCGTTACAATGAAAATATGCCTCTCATCGTGGATAATCTCTCCTTAAAGATCCGCCCGGGACAGTATGTCGCGCTTGTAGGGGCGACCGGTTGCGGAAAATCCACGCTCATGCGCCTGATGCTCGGGTTCGAAACGCCGCAAAAAGGAGCGGTGTATTTCGACGGCAAAGACCTCTCGAGTATTGATCTCAAGTCTTTGCGCCGCAAAATCGGGGTCGTTATGCAGAACGGAAAATTGTTTTCGGGCGACGTCTTTTCCAATATTACCATTTCTGCACCGTGGCTGACGTTGAACGATGCGTGGGAGGCGGCCGAACTTGCGGGCATTGCCGAAGATATACGAAGGATGCCGATGGGTATGCATACCATTATTTCCGAAGGTTCGGGGGGCGTTTCGGGCGGTCAACGCCAACGCCTGATGATCGCCCGCGCGATCGCGCCGAAACCCAAGGTTCTGATGTTCGACGAGGCGACGAGCGCACTGGATAACCTTACGCAAAAAAAGGTTTCGGAAAGCCTTGATAAATTAAAGTGTACGCGCATTGTGATCGCACACAGGCTTTCGACTATCCGCAGCTGCGATCGTATCATTTATCTGGAAGGCGGGAAGATCGTCGAAGACGGCAACTACGAAGAACTGATTGCAAAGAACGGAAAATTTGCCGAACTTGTAGCCCGTCAACGGTTGGATGATGAAGATTATATCGGGAAAACAACACTTTTTTAAAAAATTTTTCAAAAATACTGTCCCTCGCCGATTTTCGTGCGTATCAATAGGCAGAAGAAAATTTTCATGACGCTATGCATTCTGCACGGTGAAATCGTGAGATGAATCATGCAAATATCAATTAAAAAAGCAGGAGGAACTGAAAATGGAACTGAGCAAAGAACTTTTGGAAAAGGCAAAGGCGGCAAAGAGCGCGGAAGAGCTTTTAACGCTTGCCAAAGAAAACGGTGTGGAACTTACAAGCGAAGAGTCGGAAGCGTACTTCGCACAGCTGAACAAAAGCGGCGAGCTTTCCGACGAGGAACTTGACAACGTAGCGGGCGGCGGCTGTCAGGCCCATGGTCTTGCTCAAGTCAGCAACGACCTAAAAGTGGGGGATGTATTCAAGTATTACAGACCGGAAATCGGGTTCGGTTGTTATTTCCAATGCTATAAATGCAAGAATGAAACGTTTCGCGTGGCGTCAATAGGGGATACCTTTCAGCACATGGTCGATGGCGTATGCACGAAGTGCGGAGCACACAGATCTTTTCATAATTATACCGAGCAGGATGTATATCATAAAATTTTGAAGTAAGACGTTTGCAGGAAGCGGGAAAGGTTTAAAATCTCTGATCGTTTCAGTATGGAAATAAAAACAAGAAGGAATAAAAAAATGGAGTTTAATACCGAGCTTTTAGAAAAAGCAAAAGAAGCAAAGAGTACAGAAGAGCTTTTAACGCTTGCCAAAGAAAACGGCGTGGAGCTGACAAAAGAAGAGGCGGACGCGTATTTTGCACAGCTGAATAAAAGCGGCGAGCTTTCCGACGAAGAGCTTGACAATGTGTCCGGTGGCGGTTGTCACGCCAAAGACGGCAGATTGATCGTCACGTCCGCATACAGCTGTGAAGATTTTACTTGCAAACTTTGCGGATCACACAGGCGGGACTACCATACGCATGTTACCAATCTGGAAAGCCGAACTGCTACGATTGTACAGCCTACCTGTAATTTTTGCAAGTATCTGACGATAGAGCGAGGGCTGTATCTGTGTAACCATGTCGATCATAAAAAGTGAGATCGGAAAGGTGTTTAAAATAAGATAAGGAGAAAAAAGATGAACAATGAATTGTTTGAAAAGGCAAAAGGGGCAAAGAGTGCAGAAGAACTTATGTCGATAGCCAAAGAAAACGGCGTGGAGCTGACAAAAGAAGAGACGGAAGCCTATTTTGCGCAGCTGAACAAGAGCGGCGAACTTTCCGACGAAGAGCTTGACAACGTGGCTGGCGGCGGCTGCCACAATAAGGACGGCAGACTGATCGTTTCCGAGTTCTATTCATGTGAACATGCTGCTTTTACGAGGATTACAAATCAATCTTGTGTTACTTGTAAATATTCGTCTTATGAAAAGGGTTTGCGGCTTTGCAATCATCCCGCTAACAGAAAGTAGAATACTGGAACGATATAAAATATTTTTAAGGGAGAGAAGAAAGACATGGATCAGAAGGAACTTTTAGAACAGGCAAAAGAAGCAAAGAGTGCAGAAGAACTTATGTCGCTTGCCAAAGAAAACGGCATGGAGCTGACAAAAGAAGAGGCGGAAGCCTATTTTGCGCAGCTGAACAAGAGCGGCGAGCTTTCCGACGAGGAGCTTGACAATGTGGCGGGAGGCGGCTGTCATAATAAGGACGGCAGACTGGTTGTGACCGTATGGTACAACTGTAGCGATTTTACGTGTAAAAAGTGTGGTCGAAAAAATACAGGCGATCATTTTCATATCATCGACGGATATCGTACGAATTACATGCAACAGTGCCAATTCTGCAAATATATATCCTATGAAGGCGGGTTGTGGCTTTGCAACAAACCGAACTGAATAAAAGATCAAAAGGCCCGTGTTCATCGGGATACTATAAACGCGGACAGACTCATACATCAGACAGGGAGTTAAAGTTGGTTTAAGAGTTGAGGTATTTTATGAAATACATACTGAATCCGAACATTGCATTGCGCAGCTGGAGGCTGGTGCCGTACGCGTATTATATAAAGCACAGGCGCGATGCGATCGGGCTTTCGCGCGAACAATTCGAACTTTTAAGCCGTTGTGACGGCGTGCAGGATGTGGAAGAGAGCGAACTTCTGCACGGATTGATCGGATCGGGCATGGTGCGCCCGTGTGCAGGCGGAGAGAAGTTGACTGACTGGCAGAAGCCGAAATTCTGCGATAACCGTTATTTTCCGTCTATGAGCTGGATGATCACAGGCAAGTGCAACTACAATTGTCTGCATTGCTTCAACGCGGCGGACAACGCTCCTCTGATGAGTGAATTTACGCTCGAAGAGGCTGAAAAGCTTATCGGAGAAGCGGAAAAGTGCGGCATCAACGCAGTCACGATCACGGGCGGCGAACCAATGCTTCACAAGAATTTTTTCGACATTATTGAAAGTCTGTATGCGCACGGTATGTATGTTCGCGAACTCAATACCAACGGTTTTTTTATCGATGACGATGCGCTTGTAAGGCTGAAAGAAATCGACGGCGGCATCCGCGTTAAAATTTCTTTTGACGGCATCGGACATCATGACTGGCTTCGCAACCGCAAGGGAGCGGAGGAGAATGCTCTGCGAGCCATTCGCCTTTGCGGAGAATACGGCTTCTTTACGCAGGTGCAGACGAATGTCCATCGCAAGAATCTCGATACGCTTTTGCAGACTGCGGAGAAAATGGACGAAATGGGCGTAGAGCATATGCGCATCATTCGTACGACGGAAGCGCCGCGCTGGCTGCAAAATGCGGACGGAGCAACGCTCGGCATTGGTGAATATTATGATACGATGTTCGATTTTTTACATACGTATATACAAAAACCGCGCAAAATGAGCATTGATGTATGGCAGGTCGCGCAAGTATATCCGCAGAGCAAAAGTTATCGTGCCCGCCCCGTGGAATGTGCAAAGGGAGAGTACAGGGACAGTATTCCCGTCTGCCGCGGCAATCGTGGTATGGTGTCTGTCGATGCAGACGGGAATATCGTGCCGTGCCATCAGCTTTCGGGATACTACGCAAATCATGGCCTCTATATCGGGAACGTGAAAAGAGAAGGCTTGCAGCCGCTCTTGCAGGCGGGAAAATATATCGATGAGGTGTGTGCCACGCTCGGGCAGTTAAAGGCTTCCAACGAAAAATGCGCTGCGTGTAAATTTTTCCGATATTGCGCAGGGGGATGCCGTGCTATTTCACTTGCGTTTACGCACGATAAATTTGGTGTGGATCCTTCCAAATGTGAGTTTTTCAAAAAAGATTATTACGAAAAGCTGGTCGCAACGATGGGCGATTGGAGAAATCTTGCGCCGGTTACTTTCGATTAAGGGAAGACATGAAAGATATATTGCGGGAATTGTTCGATTATCAGCGTTTTGAAGGAAACAGGCGACTTGTGGCGCTCATAGAGAGGGCCGCATTTTCGCATGGCGAATCGCTTTCCGACGAAGATCTCGAATATGTAAACGCGGCCGGGGATATCGACGCGACGCGTATCGGCAAGGAAGAGAAAGGGCGCGATGGAAACGAGTGAATGCACAATGGAAAAGATATATATGGAATACAGCAGCAAAGTGCTGCGTTACGTGCGTTCAAAGATATCCAATCCACAGGATGCGGAAGATGTTTGTTCCTCGGTGTTTTTGAAAGTACAGCGAGGGCTGCCGGAATACGACAAGTCGAGATCGTCGCTTTCAACATGGATCTATTCGATCGCGCACAATGCGGTTATCGATTTTTACAGGCGTTCGCATAAAAACGTACAGCTGGATGAGGAAATTGCCTGCACGGAGGACGGATTTGAAGATATATACAACGACGAAGCTCTGAACGCACTCGCCGCTGCGCTGGAAAGTCTGTCCCCGCGTGAAAGCGATATCATTGTTCTGCATTATTATTCGGGGAAATCACTGAAAGAGATTGCGGCTCTGATGGATATGTCCTATTCAAACATAAAAGTGGTGCATAAAAAGGTGATTTCCCGCCTGAAAAAACAGTTGCAATTTAAAATATAAGGGGCGTTATAATGAAAAAACCTGCGGTTTGTTGATGACTTTATGTATTTTTGTGGATAAAGTCGCGTTGGCGATTGCATTCGGAACAAGTTACGGTTTTTATAAGGCACAGTCCACGCTGGATTTTGATGTGATTAAAAACTGTGCGGCTGCCACGGGGCTGCCGCTCGTCATGCATGGGGGGCAGCGGTGTGGATGAAGTAGGGTTCCGCAAAGCTATTTCCTGCGTAATACGCAAGATCAATTATTATTTCTATATGTTTAAAGCGGGATATGAGGCAGCAGCAAAGGAAATTGTTTTGGGTAAAACAAAGTATTTGCACGATGTCGAATATGCCGCTATGCAGGCGATGAAAGAAGACGTAAAAAAAGCGATCCGCATTTTCTCAAACCGCTGAATATGTGAATAGAATCACAGATAATGATGTTTTCTGGTCAGAACATTCAGTTTTTTGTAAGAGAAAGCCGGGACAGCATGTTTTGCTGTCCCGGCTTTAAATCATTGCGTTGAGCAAGGGAGACTTAAATGTGAAATCTTCTGCCGTAATGGATAATTAAAAGATATTTCGAGTAGTTTTTTTGAAAATCAAAATAACGCAATTTTATATCACAAAAAAACAAGCAAAAATGTTATAAATAGTGTATATTTATAGAAAAAGAATGGAGGTGCGGCCGTGAGCTGTAATAAACTGTTTTCGAGATTGCCGGCAGGGTGGCATAGGAATATGTGGAGAGAGGGCTTTGTTTCGGGAAACGGGCGCAGCGGCATCAATGTTTTAGGGGCGATCCGAAATGAAACGGTGATACTGAATCGTGGAGATCTCTGGTATGGTCTTGTCA
>QAKO01000096.1 GCA_003343765.1 Bacillota bacterium
CAATACCAGAGATCCGTTTTCCGTAACCTTATACACGCGCGGAAGCTTTCTGCTCAAAAACAATCCGATCCCTTCGGTGATCGAATATGCCCCCGCTCTCTCAAACACCAGCATATCGCCGATCCCGACATTTTGCAACGGCAGATTTTTAACAAGCACATCTGCCGACGTACACAATGATCCGCAGACCATCCACGGCGCATCTTCCGCTCTTTCATCACCATTTTCCGCACGGCGATCGCTCATGTTCTCCTGCACCGATGACTGCGACAAATGCCGCATAAACGGATGTTTCATTCCCATCATCTGCCCGTAATAATTCAGATGATGAATCCCGCCGTCCACTATGCAGAAATGATTGCCGCGCGTTTGTTTCGTGTCCACGATCCGCGTACAATATTCGCCGCATTCCGCCGCTATAAAACGCCCCATTTCCAATACGATCTCACATTGCTCGGGAAACATATCCAGCATCTTCGAAAACGCGCGCAGGCGGTTTTCTTCTTCCGCCGCTTCCTCACCTTCAAAGTAATTTACGCGCAGCCCCGGCCCGTATTCGATTCTCTTAAAAGGCGTTCCCGCAAGCTCCGCCTCTTCCGCAAACATCTTCAGCTTCTCGATCTCCCTGATCACCGTTTCCAGCCGTTTCTGCGTCCCTGCATAAAACTGTACTCCGATAATCTCAATTTCCAGGCTTTTGCTTTTTTTCACGATCTCAAGTACCGTCGCATCGTCCATTCCGAATTGGTTTCCGCAGGATAAGCGTAAAAGCACCGGAAGGCTCCTTTGTTTTTCTTGCGCCAGCCTGCAAAGTAATTGTACCTGCGAAATCGATTCCGCCGTATATACCGCCAGACTCCCGCATTCCTCGGTGACGCGGCAGACATCCGATTCCGCTTTATATACCCCCGACAATACGATCTTTTCCGCCGGGATCCCTGCCGAACGGCAGATATCGTATTCCCCCGGCGAGCAGACTTCAAAAAAATCTGCCGTCTCCCGAAGTTCCTCCACAAAAAACGGATTCGCCTTCACCGCAAAACATATCTTCCGCTTTTCACCCAGTGCCTGCCGTATTTTTTCCACACGGCTCCGCACTCCGTCCGCATCAAACACATACGCGGGCGTCACGACCCCGCTCCTCTCATATTCCCGCATCAAAATATTTCTCCTGTAATTTTTTTCTGTCTATCTTGCCGTTTTCATTCAGAATAAAATTTTCTACCCGTATACATTTGTGCGGCACCATGTAGGAAGGAAGTTTACCGCGAAGCAATACCCGGATATCCGCAGATGACACATCTCCCTGGTAAAATCCGTAAATTTTATCCGTCAGGCGGTTGTACATACAGACCGCCCTGTTCAGTCCCGTCAACGACAGCATGACACTTTCGATCTCCGACAACTCGATCCTGTGACCCTGGTGCTTGATCTGAAAATCCTTTCTCCCGATAAAACAAAGCCTGCCTTCTTCGTCATAATACGCAAGATCCCCCGTACGATAAACAGGCTCCAGATAATTTTTGTTCAGCGGATTTTGCACAAACGCCTTCCCCGTCGCATCCGCGTCATTGTAATACCCCAACGACAATGCCGTTCCCGAAACACAGATTTCTCCCGTTTCATGCGGCAACGTAACCTGTTTTCCGCTTTCACTCAGCAAAAACACGCGTTCGTTCGGAAATGCATTCCCGATCGGCAAAACTTCTTTTTCGTACAATCCTTTTTCAAGAATATAGTAAGTACAGTTACAAGTAATTTCCGTAGGCCCGTACAGATTCACAAACATCGCTTCGGGCAAATGTTTTTTCCAGATATTTAACTGTTTGACAGGCATCGCCTCTCCGCTGAATAAAACTTTGCCGATCCGCTCGGGAACTTTGTAATCAAATGCGTTCAGCGTCGAAAGGATGCACAGTGCCGATACCGCCCAGATCAGTACCGTCACTTCTCGCTCTATCAGATAATCGATCAGCATCGACGGAAACGAAAACAGTTTCTTTGGAATGATCTGCATGGTCGCTCCCGCCTTGAGCGTCGAATAAATATCTTTGACCGATACGTCAAAATCAAACGGCGCCTGATTCCCGATTACCTCTTCCGATCCGATCCCGAACAACTCCGTAAACTCTTCGATAAAATCTATGACCGATCTGTGCGATACTGCAATTCCCTTCGGCGTTCCCGTTGACCCGGATGTGAACATCACATACAGCGGATCCGTATCCGTATGCCTGCTCCGTACAGCCCGCAAAAGAATTTCGTCCGTTTTTTCGCGACCGTCTGTCAAATTTCCGATCGTTGCTGTATGCGATTCGTTTGCCCCGGAAGGGAGTAGCGCCCTGCATTTCTCCTGCACCAAAAGCAACGGAAAGCCCATCTTTTCCCAAATTGCTTCCCGTCGCGATGCCGGATGCAACGGATTCAGCGGCACATAAAAACACCCCGCATACACGCACGCCAAAAACGCCGTCACCGTTTCCACGCTCTTTTCGCCGAGCACCGCCACAGGTTTACGAGGCGAAGTCATGGTCAAGATCCCCAATGCCATACGCTTTGCGTTTTCCTGCAGCTGCGCATATGTCACATACTTTTCTTCATCCGCAAACGCAATTTTGTGCGGAAATTTTTCCGCGCTCTCTTCCAGATACTCCAAAACATTTTTGATGCGTCTCACTTTTTTCCTCCTGTCACTAACTTTTCATAACGAGGCAGATCTTCTTTCCAAGTCGCATACTCCGGATCATCCCTGCGGTCCGCCAGGTTGTAATTTTCTTTCAGATGTCTGCCTATGTACCCGCACACCTTCAGCGCGCCCGAATAATTCAGATGATCTCCTTTATCCCGCGTATCCGTCTTCCAGCTGAATTTCATTTCTTCAAAATGCTGGTTCAGATCGATAAACTCAAGCCCGCGCTTTTGCGCATAATATTTGACCGCATTAAAACGGCTGCAATCCCAGACAATCGCCGACGGTATCTCCAAAAGCATCAGAGCAATCTCGTTTTCTTTGCACATTTTATAGACCTCTTCCAATGCGTCCAAATGCTTTTTTCCGATCTTATACACTTTCTCCGTTTCCGTAAACTTTTTCTTCCCCGTATACGGACGTACGGACGTGTTATAATAAAATCCCTTGTTCGCACTGCGCTCACGCTTCGGTCTGCGCGTGAACCAGTCCTTCCAGCCTGTATGATTTTTCAGTACGGGAAAAGCACTGTTCACCAAATGTTTGAACGAATTTCCGATTACCGTCGTGCTTTTATCATAAAAAAGATGATCCACTTCAAATACAACAAGTTTCGGTGTCTGCACTTTCAGCAACGCTCGCAGCCACTGCGCTGACTCCCAAGGCAACTGCGCAGGCTGTGAACATACATACGAAGTAAATCCGTATTCCTTGTACAGTTCCATAGGCGATATCGCACTGTAAACTCCGCTGTGCCCGAAAAACAGTACATCCAGGGAATTATCCGGTTCATCAAATACGCGCATCGATTCCTGTGAACGCGTATTCGATAAACGTACTTCTGCTTTCGGCATTACCAGATAGGATACACTGTGCAATACCGCCAACAAAAGCATAACAAATACGATTGCTTTCAGGACACTTTTTATCCGTGACGCTTTTTTTTGCAGCATCCTTTTCTCTCCTTTTTCAGAAATTTCCGTAAATGAACGGCACGACCGAATACATATCTCCGTATGCCCCGAACAATACCAGAAATACGGCTACGGCTATATAAGAAGCCCAGCGCACCGGTAAGACCGCCGCCGTTATCTTGCCGCGTATGTCAACGCCACGTTCTTTCACGATCCCTACCGCCAGCATCGCCGCCATACCGATCAGGGCAATGATCCATTCTTTATAGTCAAGCCCCAACCCGAAAATCGATCCGCCGTACGGACGAAATACCGACGAGAGTATATACAGTCCGTCGCGGAGGCTGTTTGCTCCGAAAATCGTCTCGCCGATCAGAATGATCAAAATCGTACGTATGTGCCGGAATATCCGCAGCCCTAAATTTTTCGGATCCACCCTTAGCTTTGCATACAGCTTTTTAAACAACGGTTCCGCAAGCATTCCCGCCACGATGATCACAAAATAATACATTCCGTAAACAATGTATTTCCATTCCGGTCCGTGCCATAGTCCGTTGCACAACCATACCGCAAACAACGCCACGATCGTCGGAAGCATTTTCGTGAAATGGTTCTTTACTTTCTTTTTCAGTTTTGCCGCCGGCCCCGTCACCCGCGGCGAAAGCGCTACCGAATAAAATACATACTCCTTCAGCCAAGCACCCAGCGTTATGTGCCAGCGCTGCCAGAACTCCTGCGCACTCTTTGCAAAAAACGGCTGGCGGAAATTTTCCGGCAATCGGATCCCGAACAGCTCTCCGCTCCCCAACGCTATATCGATAAAGCCTGAAAAATCCGCGTACAGCTGGATCGTATAACATACCATGAACAAAACACTCGCAATCCCCGAATATTGCGCAGGCGTATCGCCGATCGTCTTTACCAAAAGATACAGGCGGTCAGCCACAACCATTTTTTTGAACAGCCCCCAGACGATCCGCTGTACCCCGAACAACATCCCCTTGGCATCCGCACTGTGACCTTCCTGCAGGGCTGCCGCTGTCTGATCGTAGCGACAGATCGGCCCTTCCAGTATCTGCGGGAAAAAGCAAAGAAACAGACAGAATTTTCCGAAATTTCTTTCCGCAGCATATTTTCCGCGATGTATGTCCACCATATAGCCGATCGCAGAAAGCGTATAAAAAGAAATACCCAACGGCAAAGCAAGCCGCAATACCGGAAATTCCACCTTCAATCCCGCCAACGACAAAAGCGAACTGAATGTCTGCCCGAAAAAGTTGTAATATTTCAATACCCCGATCAGCGCAAGATTAAAAAGGATCGTAAGAACAATGATGCTTTTATTTCTCCGAACACGCTTTTCTGCCGCAGCTTTTTCTGCCGTCGGATCCGCACTTTCATCTGTTTTTTTCTCCGAATCTTCCTGAACAGGACGCAACACGTACCGCGCCGTAAAGTACACGCTCAGCGCCGTCGCCAGAAGAAATACGATTAAATATGTACTGATCAGCAGATAAAACAGCAGGCTGAATGTCAAAAGTACAATCCATCTGCCTCGCTTCGGCACTATGTAATATACTGCGACCGCCAACAGCAGTACCCCGAAATAAATCAGCATCACTGTGTTCATAAAAAAACGCCGTCCTTGTGTGTTTCTACCTATTAAACACACAAGGACGGCGTTTTGTCCACAACTTTTAAAAACTATATATGATTTCTACCATTATATCATAAACCAAAGATTCTTCGGCCGTGTATATCTCCAGATAATAACTGTAAATGTCAAAACTGAAATATGCGTATGTGCGATCGGCTTCTTCATCTATCGCTAAATATAAGTAAGGTTCCTCCTCACCATAATAATCATCGATCTCAAGATATCCGTCCAGTGAATCCAATTCGAATCCCGGCACTTCGATAAATATGTCCACCATGACCCCGTACGACTCAAACTGTACATAATAAAGGACTATATCGCCTTCATATTCTTCATAATACGGAGATTCTTCGTTCAGCTCGTATTCATCATATTGATTCACCGAATCTTCCGACACAAACGGCAAAAAATCTTTTTGTTCGTAATTCACCGTTCCCGTCACCTTACTCAGCTGCGACCAATTCAATACGATCGTCTTCGAAGAAAATAACTGCAGGCATAAAATCCATCCCAAAAGCAAAAGCGCACACCCAAGCACCGCCGCAAGAATCCCCGTCTCTGCCTTCCTTCGCTTCGACATGTGCGATACAGATGCCGTATGCCCTGTTGCCGCACTTCCGGCAGGGGCCGGCTCTGCCGCCCATACCGTTTGTACGGATCTTCTTTCCTCCAAAGCTCGCTTCGCCTTTTCCGTCACTCTGCTGTCCGGATTCTTTCCTTCTTCCAGATATGTACCGAACAATGCGTCCAGTTGTTCATCTTTATATTTTTTCATCTTGATCGCCTCTACCCATTAAAACAACTTTTTGCCACCTTTTGTCCACCGTTTATTCCAATCGGCTTTTCATCAGCTTCTCCGCTCGCAATATCATTTTGGATACATAGGACTTGGATCGGTTCATTTCCTTGCCGATCTCCCGCACTGTCATATCCAGAAAATATTTACGATATACCATTTCCCTCATTTCTTCACTCAGCTCTTGCATCAGCTGTTCTACCAGTACGGCCGTCTCCGTCTTTTCCTCAAAACTGCACGAAGACGCGCCTTCAAATTCTCCCAGTTCCTGCCACACCCTTCCGCCGCTGCTCTTGACATAATTGATCGCCGTATTTCGCACGATCCTGCAGATCCACGCATACCCGTTCGTCCCGCGCCGATAGTGCTTTATGTTCAGCACGACTTTCAACAAGCTTTCCTGTACAATATCTTCCGCTGAATGCACATTGTGTACGACCCCGTTGGCAACAAAAAGCATGACCTTTCCCATCGTCCGGTACAATATCTCAACGCCTTCTTCCCGTTCTGCACGGATCAGTTCCAGCGCGTATTCAATTTGTTCCCGTACCTGTCGATCCATAAACCTAATCTTTTGTCTAATTTTTTCTCATTATACCATAATTTTCCGCAACTGTAAAGCCCCTGTATTCCTCCTGTTCCTTCTTAAACGCACTCCGACCTTCTCTTATTTCACGGATGACAAAGACCAACATAAAAGCGGGAGCGGCAGAATATCTTTCTGCCGCTCCCGCTTATTGCGCCTTTCTTTTGTCCCGACTGACTGTTTCATTCATCATCGCAACGCTCGATCGAACGGATAAAATTATTTTCCGAAAGAATCTTTCCGATCTCTACCGCGGGAAGGTCTCTGTCCGTCGTGATCGTTCCCGTGCAAAGAATAAGGTTTTCACCGCGTTCCACATTCAGTTTGGAAAAACGCTCCACACCGAACAGTGCGGTTATTTTGGAACTTTCCTCCCCTGTTACATTTTCAAAAACAACACGGATACGAAGATACTTTTTCATGGTGAACAGCTTACAACGCAAATGCAGAATGCATTGCACCGCAATAAGAAGCATCGCCGCACCGGCCGCCACTATGTATAAACCTCCGCCTGCCGCCATTCCTACGCCCGCCGTCGCCCATACTCCCGCGGCCGTCGTCAACCCGTGCACCGCTTGCTTACGGTAAATAATCATCCCTGCCCCTAAAAAGCCGATCCCCGACACAATCTGCGCCGCTACACGCGATGCATCGTAATCATTTACATCTGAAAACGCATATTTCGATACGATCATGATAAGTGCTGCTCCTGCACAAACGATGGTATGCGTGCGGATCCCCGCTTCTTTAAACCGCAATTTGCGTTCAAAGCCGATTGCAAACCCCAGCAGTACCGCATATACAATGCGAATCAGACAAATCAATTCAAGTTTCAATTCAAAGCACCTCTTTTTCCTGCCTTATTCCGACAGATTCAGCAAAAATACTTGACTCGTGTATAAAGGGATAACCATCTATCCCCACATCCAAACTCCGACAGAAAATTTATGCCCCCCATTATAGTCAACGTGCTCATTTTAGTCAATACCAAGCTGCATTTTTGATCGGTCGGATCAAAATATAACAATTTACCTGAAAAAATTCGATCAATATGATCATTGTTTTAATCAATTTACTGGTACAGGTACAGAGCCGAAAACGCGGTCAAAACAATGATACAGGCAAATTGTGCGCCGCATTGTTACAAATATTAGCGAATCAGATGCCATTCCCTGCAGCGTCCATGTAATTATAATATGCGTTTAAAATGAATACCATTCTTGACACAAACTTTTTACCCATACGGCCAATAGTCAAACCAAAAACCGCGGCACGCAAATTATCTTGCGTGCCGCGGTTTTTGGAGCTTTACTATCATAAAGCTTTGTCTGCACTCCGATAAAATGATTCAATCTATAGTAAAAAGTTTATTCCCTGATCCTCTCTCTTTGCACAAATGAATACATATCTCGCGTACAATATGGTTTATTCGCAGGTAGATGTTCAAAACCTTTTAAATACTTCTTTCAATGACGGATATAGTTTTTTAAATACGTCATATCGTTTTTCATACAATTCTGCAATTTTCTGATCCGGATAAACCGTCTCTTTTACTTTGACAATTTTTTCAACAGACTCTTTTACTGTCTTATATTCTCCGCATCCCACCATCGCAAGCATTGCGCCGCCATAGGATGGCCCCTGTTCCGTCTGCGGAATCTCCACAGATATATTCACGACATTTGCCACGGTTTTCCGCCACAAAGGACTTTTTGCCCCGCCTCCGCAAAGCTTCGTCTTTTTTACTTCAATACCGTTCTTTTTCGCAGCTTCCAAACAGTCTCTCAATGCAAACGTTACCCCTTCCAATACGGCGAGCGTCATCTGCTTTCTTGTGGTGTCGGGACGCATTCCGATAAATGCACCTCGCGCATTCACGTCATTGTGCGGACTGCGCTCGCCCATTAAGTACGGCAGAAAATACACGTCATTTTTGCCGAGATATTCTTCCAATCCTTCCTGTTCTTTCGCGTAGTTATTTGTTTCCAGGATTTTATCTGACCACCACGCATTGCAAGATGCCGCCGATAAAATACACCCCATTAAGTGCCAGCCTCCGTCCGCATGACAAAAACTATGCAGGGCATTGACTTTGTCTTCTTTATATTCTGTTGCGGATACAAATAATGTACCGCTCGTGCCGAGAGAAATATTGCATCCGCCTTCGCCGACTACGCCCGTACCCACTGCCGCCGCGGCATTGTCCCCTGCGCCGGCAATAATTTTTACTCCTTCGGATAACCCCAACTCGTCGGCAATTTCCTTTTTCAATGTTCCGACAACTTCATAACTTTCGTACAGTTTCGGAAGCATTTGCTCGGA
>QAKO01000100.1 GCA_003343765.1 Bacillota bacterium
TTCGGGCGTCATCAAGAGATGGAACCAGCGCCGTCTGAAAGAGACGCACGGTGTCGGCCCTGTACACAGGGAAGTGGGTTCCATGGGAGCAAACTCCACGCCGAGCAGAGTTTTCAAACAGAAGCATATGCCGGGGCAGTACGGTCATGAAAAAGTAACCGTACAGAACCTTGAAGTCGTCAAGGTGGACGCGGCGAGAAACGCACTTCTGATCAAGGGCGCGATTCCCGGTCCGAAGGGCAGCATCGTCACGGTATGTGACAGCGTCAAGTCCAAATAAGGAGAGTAAGAGAAATGCCTATCGTGAAAATCTATAAAATGGACGGATCGGAAGCGGGTCAGATGACTCTTTCCGACAAGATCTTCGGCGCGGAATACAACGAACCCCTGATTCATCAGGCGGTGGTAACGCGTCTTGCCAATGACAGACAGGGCACGAAGAGCACGCTCACGAGGACGGAAGTCCGCGGCGGCGGTGTGAAGCCCTGGAGACAGAAAGGCACGGGCCGTGCGCGTCAGGGTTCCATCCGTGCGCCGCAGTGGATCAAGGGCGGCGTCGTGTTCGCACCCAAGAGCCGCGACTTCTCCAAGAAAATGAATCAGGAAGCGAAACGCGGCGCGTTGTTCTCGGCGCTCTCCAAGAAAGTGGCGGACGGCGAACTGATCGTTGTGGACAAGTTGGAAGTTTCCGCACCCAAGACGAAAGAAATGGTGAAATTTGTGGAAGCGCTGAAACTTGACAAACGTACGGTGCTTGTCATGGACAGCAACGACGCAAACGTGATCCTCGCGAGCCGGAACATCCAGAAGCTGAGCACTTTGCCCGTCGAACAGATCAACACCTACGACGTGGTTGCCAATGCGAAAGTGGTTCTTACCAAGGCTGCGGCTGAAAAAATCCAGGAGGTCTACGGAGCATAATGAAAGCGCAGGACATCATCATTAAGCCCATCCTCACCGAGAAAGGTTACGACGGCATCGCGTCGAAGAAATACACTTTTAAGGTTGCAAAGGGCGCAAATAAGACGCAGATCAAGATGGCTGTCGAAGAACTCTTCGAAGTCAAAGTTGCAAGCGTGAACACCTGCAACGTGCGCGGAAAGTTGAAGAGAATGGGCAGAAACGAGGGCCTCACATCCTCCTACAAGAAAGCCGTCGTTCAGCTGACCGAAGACAGCAAGCCGATTGAATATTTCAATTCGCTGTCTTAATGTGAGCAAATCGGAGGAAACAGAAAATGGCTATTAAAAGATATAAACCTACGTCGGCTGCGCGCCGTTTCATGACGGTGCATACCTACGAAGAGATCACGGAAACCAAACCGGAGCGTTCTCTGATCGAGGATATGCGCAAATCCGGCGGCAGAAATAACCAAGGCAAGATCACGGTTCGCCACATCGGCGGCGGAAACCGCAGGAAATACCGTATCATCGATTTCAAGCGTGACAAAGACGGAGTTCCGGCAAAAGTTGCGAGCATCCAGTACGATCCGAACCGCAGCGCGAACATTGCGCTTTTGCAGTATGCGGACGGCGAAAAGAGATACATTCTCGCGCCGATCGGTCTGAATGTAGGCGACACGGTTCTTTCGGGTCCGGACGCGGACATCAAAGCGGGCAACTGCCTGCCGTTTGAGAACATTCCCGTCGGTACGATGGTACACAACATCGAGCTGAAGCCGGGCAAAGGCGGCCAGGTAGCGCGTGCGGCAGGTATTGCGGCGCAGCTGATGGCAAAAGAGGGCGCGTACGCGACCCTGAAAATGCCGAGCGGCGAAATGCGTCTTGTTCCGGTGGTATGCCGGGCGACGATCGGCCAGGTCGGCAACGTCGAACACGAGATCATCAGCCTCGGTAAAGCGGGCAAGACGCGCCACATGGGTATCAAGCCCACGGTACGCGGCGCAGTCATGAACCCTTGCGATCACCCGCACGGCGGCGGCGAGGGCAAGAGCCCTGTCGGTCATGCCGGTCCTCTTACGCCTTGGGGCAAGCCTGCTCTGGGGTATAAGACCAGAAAGAAGAAGAATGTTACGAGCAAGTTCATTCTTAAACGCATCAATTAAGGGAGGATCATCCAAATGAGCAGAAGCGTAAAGAAAGGGCCTTACGTTGAAGCGAGACTTTTGAAGAGAGTCGAAGAGCTCAACGCGGCAAACGATAAAAAAGTTCTCAAAACATGGTCGAGAGCGAGCACGATCTTCCCGCAGATGGTAGGACACACGATCGCGGTGCATGACGGAAGAAAGCACGTTCCCGTATATATCACCGAAGACATGGTCGGCTGCAAACTCGGCGAGTTCGCACCCACCAGAACCTTCAAGGGACATTCCGGCGGCAAGACCACCGCTGCTAAGAAGTAAAGGAGGTCGCAGTTCAAAATGGCTAAAAATACGCGTGAAAAGACAAAACGTATCGCGGAAAACAAGGACAAACGTCCTTATGCGACCGCAAGGCATATCCGCATGAGCCCTTACAAAGTGCGCAGAGCACTGGCGCTCATCCGCGGCAAGAGCGTGAACGAAGCGGCGGCGATCCTCGAATATGCGACGATCGTTTCGGCTGAACCCGTCAAAAAGGTTCTGCTGTCTGCGGCGGCGAACGCTGAGCATAATTTCGGTATGGACAGGGGCGACCTGATCGTTGCGGAAGCATTTGCGGATCAGGGACCGACGCTCAAACGCATGAATCCCGTTTCGAAGGGCAGAGCGCATTCCATTCTGAAAAGAACCAGCCACATCACGGTCATTCTTGACGTGCAGAGTAAGTAAGGAGAATTGTCATGGGACAGAAAGTTAATCCACACGGTCTGAGAGTCGGCGTCATCAAAGGCTGGGACACCCAGTGGTATGCCGATAAAAAGGATTTCGGCAAGAACCTGAAAGAAGACTACGAAATCCGTAAATTCATCAAAAACAAGTACTATGCGGCAGCGATCAGCAAGATCCTGATCGAGCGTGCTGCAAACAGGATCGTCGTGACCGTCTGCACGGGCAAGCCGGGCGTTCTGATCGGCAAAGCGGGCGCGGAGATCGAAGTGATCAAGAAAGACCTTTCCAAACTCACGAAAGGCAAGAACATCGTCATCAACGTGACGGAAGTGCGCAAACCCGACGGCGACGCACAGCTGGTAGCGGAAAGCGTTGCACAGCAGCTGGAAAAACGTATGTCTTTCCGCCGCGCGATGAAACAGGCGATCGGCAAAGCGATGCGTTCGGGCGTAAAGGGCGTCAAAATGATGGTTTCCGGCCGTCTGGACGGCGCAGAGATCGCACGTTGCGAGCAGTATCATGAAGGATCCATCCCTCTGCAGACGCTGCGCGCGGACATCGATTACGGTTTTGCGGAAGCGCACACGACTTTCGGTATGATCGGCGTCAAAGTCTGGATCTACAAAGGCGAAGTGCTCAGAGCAAAGGCGCGTGAAGGAGGGGATAAGTAATTATGTTGATCCCGAAGAGAGTCAAGAGAAGAAAGCAGCACCGCGGCAACATCAAGGGCCAGGCGCATAAAGGCAATAAAGTGGCTTACGGCGAATACGGTTTGGTTGCTGTCGACGGCGCGCGCATCACGTCGCGCCAGATCGAAGCAGCTCGTATCGCTATGACGAGATTCATCAAACGTGGCGGCCAGGTGTGGATCGATATTTTCCCGCACAAACCGATCACGCGTCACCCTGCTGAATCCCGTATGGGTTCCGGTAAAGGTGCGGTAGAATACTGGGTAGCGGTCGTAAAACCGGGCAGAGTTTTGTTTGAAATGGCGGGTGTTCCGGAAGATGTAGCGCGCGAAGCAATGCGTCTTGCAGGTCACAAACTGCCCATCAAGACGAAATTCATGTGCAAAGGTCAGGCAAATCCCGTAACGGGTGAACTGCCCGAAGGCAGCGAAAAAATTACAGAAGGCGGTGAAGGTTAATGAAAGGGAAAGAACTTCACAACATGACAGACGAGGAGCTGAAGAATAAGCTCAGAGAGCTGAAAACGCAGCTTTTCAACCTCCGTTTCCGTCATGCGTCGGGCCAGCTCGACAATCCGATGACGATAGCGTCCTGCAAGAAGGACATCGCGCGCGTTAACACCGTGATCCGCGAGAGAGAGATCAAGGCGAGAGGTTAATCAATCATGGAAAGAAATTTAAGAAAAGAAAGAGTCGGGCTTGTCGTTTCCGACAAAATGGATAAAACGGTCGTCGTTGCGATCGTAGACAAGAGCAAACACCCTCTCTATAAGAAGACCATCACCAAGACGAAGAAAGTCAAGGCGCACGACGAAGCGAACGAATGTGTCGTCGGCGACAAGGTCCGCATCGTCGAGACGAGAAAACTTTCCAAGGACAAGAACTGGAGAGTTGCCGAGATCGTCGAGAAAGCGAAGTAATAATATAAGGAGAGAAAGAGCCATATGATACAACCACAGACAAGGCTTAAAGCGGCGGATAACTCCGGTGCGAAAGAGCTTATGTGCATCAGGGTTCTGGGCGGTTCGTTCAGAAAGAGCGGCAACATCGGCGACGTGATCATCGCGAGCGTCAAAACCGCAACTCCCGGCGGCGCCGTAAAGAAAGGCGAAGTCGTAAAGGCAGTCATCGTCAGAACCAGCAAGGGCATTCGCAGAGCAGACGGAACGTATATCCGTTTCGACGACAATGCAGCCGTCATCATAGATAACCAGAAGCAGCCGAGGGGTACGCGTATTTTCGGGCCCATCGCGAGAGAACTGAGAGATAAGGACTATATGCGTATTATCTCCCTTGCTCCCGAAGTGCTGTAAGGAGGCCGGACAATGAACGTTAAATTGAATGATACGGTCGTCGTACTCACGGGCAAAGACAAAGGCAAAACGGGCAAAGTGGTTGCCACTTCCCCCAAAGCCGGCCGTGTAACCGTGCAGGGCGTCAACCTCCAGAAAAGGCATCAGAAAGCGAGAAAGGCGAATGCGGTTTCGCAGATCGTTGAGCGTGAAGGCGCGATCGACGCGTCCAACGTGATGGTCATCTGCGATGCTTGCGGCAAAGCCACCCGCGTAAAACACTCGTTCGTCGAACAGGACGGCAAGATGAAGAAAGTCCGCGTTTGCAAATGCGGAGCCGTTCTCGACAAGGTTTACAAGAAACAGGCGAAGGCTGCTGCGAAAGCGGAAGAAGCGCCCAAGAAGAGAACGAGAAAGCGTACCGCGAAGAAAGAAGAAGCGGTCGAAGAGAAGAAGGACTGAGGCGAGGTAATTTCCAATGGCAGAAAAAGAAAAGAACAGAGTCCGGGCGGCTTACGAAACGGAAGTAGTTCCCTATCTCGTCAAGAAGTTCGGCTATAAAAACATCAACGAAGTACCGAAACTCGTAAAAATCGTCATCAACTCCGGTTTGGGCGATATCAAAGACAACGCGAAGAGCGTTCAGATCGCGCATGACGAACTGAAAGCGATCGCGGGACAGAAACCCGTCATCACGAAGGCGAAGAAATCCGTCGCGAACTTCAAAGTCCGTGAAGGGATGAACATCGGACTGAAAGTGACGCTCCGTCAGGACAGAATGTACGAGTTCTACGATAAGTTCGTATCCATCGCGCTTCCCAGAATGCGTGACTTCCGCGGCGTATCCGCGAATTCCTTCGACGGCAGAGGCAACTTTGCTTTGGGCGTGAAGGAACAGCTGATCTTCCCCGAGATCTCCTACGATCAGGTGGAAAAGATCCGCGGGTTCGATATCTGCTTTGTCACGACGGCAAAGACGGACGAAGAAGCGAGAGAACTTCTTGCGGCAATGGGAATGCCCTTCAAGAAATAAGGAGAAACGGACTTATGGCAAAGAAATCAATGATCAATAAACAGCAGAGAACGCCCAAATTCAGCACGAGGGCGTACACACGCTGCAGTATCTGCGGACGTCCGCATGCAGTTCTGCGCAAATACGGAATCTGCCGTATTTGCTTCCGCAATCTCGCGTACAAGGGACAGATCCCCGGCGTGAAGAAGGCGAGCTGGTAAGGAGGTACATCATGACAGATCCTATCGCAGATATGCTTACAAGAATCCGGAACGCCATCACGGCGAAACACGAGAAAGTGGAAGTACCCGGATCGAACATGAAAAAAGCGATCGCAAACATCCTGCTTTCGGAAGGCTACGTCAAGAACGTTGAATTCGTAGATGACGGACTTTCGGGCAAGATCGTGATCGAACTCAAATATGCTGAGGGCAACAAATCGGTTATTTCCGGTCTGAAGAGAGTATCCAAACCCGGTCTGAGAAGCTATTCGGGAGCGGAGAAAATGCCCAAGGTCTTGGGAGGACTGGGAACGGCGATCGTGTCCACTTCCAAGGGAATAATGACGGACAAACAGGCGAAGGCTGCCAACGTCGGCGGCGAAGTGCTCTGTTTCGTCTGGTAAGGAGGCACACGCAATGTCCAGAATAGGAAGAATGCCTGTTGCGCTCCCCGCGGGCGTTACGGTGGAAGTAAAAGACGGCAAAATGTTCGTCAAAGGCCCGAAAGGAACGCTGGAACAGGATATTGACGCGCGGATCAGTCTCGCCGTAGAAAACGGTCATGCCGTTTTGACTCGTGCGAACGATTCCAAAGAACTGAAAGCAAAACACGGTCTGTACAGAGCGTTGCTGCACAACATGGTAACGGGCGTTACGGCGGGATTTTCGAAAGGACTCGTCATCAACGGCGTCGGTTACAAAGTGGCAAAGCAGGGCAACAAGATCGTGCTGAACATCGGGTTCTCCCATCCGGTTGAATTTGCGGAAGTGGATGGCATCAAACTGGATTGCCCTTCGCAGACGGAGATCACCGTTACGGGTATCGACAAAGTAAAAGTCGGACAGATCGCCGCGAACATCCGCGCTCTGCGCGAACCCGAACCTTACCACGGCTACGGCATCCGTTACAAGGATGAAGTGATCGAGCGTAAGGAAGGCAAGACGGCAGGCAAATAAAGGAGCGTAAACCATGATTTCTAAATTTGATAAAAACGCGGACAGAGTCGTGCGTCATGCACGCGTCCGCAAAAAGATTTCCGGCACTGCCGAAACGCCCAGATTCAACGTTTACAGGAGTCTTAATCACATTTACGTTCAGATCATCGACGACGTAAAGGGCGTAACTCTCGTATCCGCATCCACGATGGAAAAATCGGTCAAGGAACAGATCAAGGATCTGACCAAGACGGAAGCAGCCAAGGTCGTAGGCGCGGAAGCTGCCAAAAAGGCGCTTGCGGCGGGTATTGATACGGTCGTTTTTGACCGCGGCGGTTACATTTACACGGGCCGTGTAAAGAGTGTTGCCGACGGCGCAAGAGAAGCCGGACTGAAGTTCTGAGGGAGGAGAGTTCCATGGCAAGAGAAGAAAGAAAACCTCAAAGAAGACAAGAAGAGAACGACGGGTTCATCAAAAAGCTGATCCAGGTCAACCGTGTCACGAAGGTTGTCAAAGGCGGTCGCAACATGCGTTTTGCAGCGCTTGTAGTCGTCGGCGACGGCAAGGGCAGGGTCGGCGCAGGATCGGGTAAAGCGAACGAAGTTCCCGAAGCGATCGAAAAGGCTACCGCACAGGCGAAGAGAAACCTGGTGACGGTTCCGATGGTCGGCACGAGCATTCCCCACGAAGTGGACGGAAAGTTCGGCAGAGGCCATGTATATATGCTTCCTGCTTCCGAAGGTACCGGCGTTATCGCAGGCGGCCCTGTCCGCGCGATCATGGAATGCGCAGGTATCAAGGATATCCGTACGAAATCGCACGGCACGAGCAACCCGATCAACTGCGTAAAAGCGACGATCGCAGGACTTGCCGAGCTGAAGACGGCGGAACAGGTTGCGGCACTCCGCGGCAAGACCGTGGAAGAAATTCTGGGCTGAGGAGGAGCTTACAATGGCACAGGTAAAAGTAACATTGGTCAAGAGCACCATCGGCAGCACACAGACGCAGAAAGACACGGTAGCGGCTCTGGGATTGAAAAAGATCCGTTCTTTCCGTGTACATGAAGATACTCCCGCTTTGCAGGGACAGATCAAAAAAGTGGCTCACCTCGTGAAGGTCGAGACGCTGTAAGGAGTTGTAACTATGAGAATTGATACGATACAACCCGCAATCGGCTCGAACACTCCCGCCAAGCGTCTTGGCAGGGGTATCGGCTCGGGCTTGGGCAAGACGAGCGGCAAGGGCCACAAAGGCCAGTGGGCACGTTCGGGCGGCGGCGTACGTCCCGGATTTGAAGGCGGTCAGACCCCGATCCACAGAAGACTTCCCAAACGCGGTTTCAACAACAAATTCCGTAAAGAATATGTCATCGTAAATCTTTCCGCGCTCGCGAACGTAGCGGCAGGCACGGTTGTGGATTACGAATACGTCATGGCGAACAAGCTCGCCAAGCAGGTCAAGGACAACAGCGGCCTGAAAGTTCTGGGCAGCGGCGAACTCACGAACGCGCTGACCGTGAAAGCTGCGAAGTTCTCCGCTTCCGCGAAAGAAGCGATCGAAAAGGCCGGCGGTACGGCGGAAACCCTCTGAGTTCCGCGCCCGTCGGGGACTTGCGCGGAGCGTGACTTCATTTTTAGGAGAGCAAGATGTTCGAAACTTTAAAGAACGCATTTAAAGTCAAAGAGATCCGGAAGAAGATCTTCATCACCCTTCTTCTGTTGCTTGTTTACCGGCTCGGATGCTACATTCCGATCCCGGGACTGGACAGCGCACAGTTTGAAACGGTGATCGACGGCAACAACTTCCTGACTCTTATGAACGCCGTCACGGGCGGCGCGCTGGCAAGCGGCACGCTGTTCGCGCTCGGTATCGGGCCGTACATCAACGCGTCCATTATCATCCAGCTGCTCAGCGTCGGTATCCCTGCGCTCGAACGGCTTTCCAAAGAGGGGGAAGAGGGCAAGAAGAAAATTGCGCAGCTCACCCGATATCTCACGCTTATCCTTGCCATCGTGCAGGCGATCGGCGTTATCATCAATTTTGCAAATGACAGTGCGATCAGCAGTCAGATCATAGCTCTGTTCGGCGGCGAAGGCAACAAATGGCTCGTGTACATCTACATGACCATCATTTACTCCGCAGGCGCAATGCTCACCATGTGGTTGGGCGAGCGCATCACCGAATACGGTGTCGGCAACGGCATTTCGCTGGTCATCTTTGTCGGTATCATTTCCACGGCAGGCATCACGATCATCATCGAGCCGATCGAAGAAATGGTTGCTAACGGTTTCGATGCGGGAACGCTTATTTCCATCGTTATCTTCTGCGTCATCTCGATCGTGATCTTTGCTCTTATCGTTGCGGTCGACCTTGCGGAACGCCGCATTCCGGTGCAGTATGCAAAGCAGGTCAAGGGCAGAAAAATGTACGGCGGACAGTCCACCGTTATCCCCATCAAGATTTCCGGCAGCGGCGTTATGCCTCTGATCTTCGCGTTTGCGATCATCAGCCTGCCCGATCTGATCATGGGTCTGTTCTGGAGCGGTTATTCCAACAGCTGGTACGCGCAGAACATTAGCGGCGGCACGGGGCCGTGGGCATGGGCCTACATCATCGTATTGTGCCTGTTGATCTTTGCGTTCTCGTTCTTCTATGCAAAGATCCAGTTCAATCCCGAAGACGTATCCAAGAGCATTCAGCAGAACGGCGGGTTTATCCCCGGTATTCGTCCGGGCAAACCTACGGCGGATTATCTGAACAAGATCTCCAACCGTATCACGCTGTTCGGGGCGATCTTCCTTTCGTTGGTCGCGTTCGTACCTTCGCTGGCATTCAGTTTTGCGGGCGAGCAGTTCGTGAACGTGTTCTCCACGACCGGTATCCTGATCGTCGTATCCGTTGCGCTCGAGTTTGACAAACAGCTGCAGTCGCAGTTGATGATGAAAAACTACAAAGGATTCCTGAAATAAGAAAGGCGGCGGCATCTGACCCAAAAAGGCAGGTACGCGGCAGGGGATCGAGGAGTTTTCCGGAGTGAAAGCAGCGGGTTCTGACCGAAAACGGCAGGGACGTTGTCCGGAAACGAATACAAAAAACGCATTTTGCCGCGCGCTATGCGGCGCGCGGCAAAACAAATAAAAAATGAGAGAGGTTTCCATGAACATTCTACTTCTTGGCGCACCGGGAGCGGGCAAAGGAACGCAGGCGACCCGGATCAGCGAAAAGTTTCACCTTCCGCACATTTCGACGGGCGACATTTTCCGCGACAATATCAAGCGCGGCACCGAGATCGGGCTTCTGGCGAAATCCTATACGGACAAAGGTCAGCTGGTACCGGACGAAGTGACTTGCAAGATCGTGGAGGGCAGGCTGAAAGAAGCGGATTGCGCGAACGGATATCTTCTCGACGGTTTTCCCCGCAATCTTTTCCAGGCGCAGGAGCTGGACAAATTCTCCAAAGTCGACGCGGTGATCAACATCGACATTGACTTATCGCTTCTGATGGACCGTCTTTGCGGACGGCGCGTTTGCAAGAACTGCGGCGAGAGCTATCATGTGAATTTCCTGAACGGCAAGACCGACTGCGAGCGTTGCGGCGGCGAGCTGTACCAGAGAAAGGACGACAACGAAGAGACGGTAGGCAACCGTCTGAAAGTGTATAACGAACAGACAGCGCCTCTGATCGAGTATTATTCGAAGAAGGGAGTGTTGATCAACATCGACGGCGTAGGCGCCATCGACGAAGTGTTCGGAAGAATTTGCGACGCTTTGAAAAAGTAAGCGTTTGGGGTCATGATCACAGTCAAAACGGAAAAAGAGATCGACGCCATGCGTGAGCCCTGCGCGATCGTGCGTGATACGCTCGCCTATATCGGAACGAAGATACGGGCGGGGGTAACGACGCAGGAACTGGACGATCTGGCGCGCGAGTACATTCGTTCGCGGGGTGCGGAACCATCCTGTCTCGGGTATTGCGGATATCCTGCGAGTATCTGCGCATCGGTCAACGAAGAAGTGGTGCACGGGATCCCGTCTCCGGACAGATTCCTGAAAGAGGGCGACATCATCAGCGTAGATCTTTGTGCGTACAAGAACGGATTTCACGGTGACGGCGCGCGGACGTTTGCGGTCGGCGCGATCGACGAAGAAAAGCAGAAACTGATCCGTGTCACGGAGGAATGTTTCTGGAAAGCGGTGGAGAACCTGCGGGCGGGAACGCCTCTGTTCGACATCGGGGCGATCGTCCAGAGCCATGCGGAATCCAACGGTTTTTCGGTGGTGCGAGAGTTTGTGGGGCACGGGATCGGCAGAGAGATGCACGAAGACCCGTCGGTGCCGAATTACGGCAAACGCGGTACGGGCGTACGGCTGCGTGCGGGAACGGTGCTCTGCATTGAACCGATGATCCTGGCGGGATCGAGGTTTGTGGACGTGCTGGACGATAACTGGACGGCAGTCACGCGCGACAAGAAACCGGCGGCGCATTACGAAAACACGGTCGTCATCCGCGAAGACGGCGTCGAGATCCTTACGATTTAACAGACATGAAAGTACAGGAACCGGAAAATGGCGGCGTTTGCAAGAGCGTTGCCGGAAGAGATAAAGGCAGGCTGTATCTGATCGTGCGGCAGGACGGCACAAACCTGTATCTTGCCGACGGCAAGTACAGGACTTCGGAAAATCCGAAGCAGAAAAACCGCAGGCACGTCCGGCTCATTCCGGTATTCGACCGCGAGATGGCGGAGCGGATCGCGGCGGGCAAGGACGAGAACAGCAACATCCGCGCATTGCTCAAAAGGGTTGCGCAGGAGCGGCAGGACTGATAAACGACCGCAAAAGCGGTTTAAACAATTTTCGGAGGGAGTTTTTGTGTCCAAAGACGACGTTATAGAGACCGAAGGCAAAATCATCGAGGCGTTGCCGAACGCGACGTTCAAAGTGCAGCTTTCCAACGGTCATGTGATCACGGCATACATTTCCGGAAAACTTCGTATGAATTATATCCGGATCATTCCGGGCGATATGGTCAAGCTGGAAATGAGCCCGTACGATCTCACGAAGGGCAGGATCACCTGGCGCAGCAAAAACTGATCGCCAAGGCATGGGACTGTGTCCCGTACGATCACAGTAAACAGACATTCCGCGGCGCGGAATACGAGCGAAAGAATTTTTTCGGAGGAATAAGAAAATGAAAGTAAGACCGTCAGTAAAACCGATGTGCGACAAATGCAAAGTCATCAAAAGAAACGGCAAGGTCATGGTCATCTGCTCCAAGAACAAGAGCCATAAACAGAGACAGGGCTGATAAAGCGAAAATAATCTCATGCGCGAGAAGCAGCCGCGTCATTCCAATTTTTGCGACTGCGCGCGCACGATCGGCATATAGATAACAATTTTATTTAAAAATCCAAACGGAGGTCAAAAGGACAATGGCACGCATTGCCGGTGTAGATTTACCCAGAGAAAAACGGGTGGAAATCGGGCTTACCTATATCTACGGTATAGGTCTCACCACGTCCAAGAAAATTCTTGCGGAGACGGGCATCAATCCCGACACGAGAGTCAAAGATCTGGACGAAAACGACGTTTCCAAACTCAGAGAATATATCGATCACAATTTGCGCGTGGAGGGCGAACTCCGCAGCGAAGTGAATCTGAATATCAAGCGCCTTATGGAGATCGGTTGCTATCGCGGCATCCGTCACAGAAAGGGCTTGCCTGTCCGCGGACAGAGCAGCAAACGCAACGCGCGTACACGTAAAGGTCCGCGCCGCACGGTAGCGAAGAAGAAGAAATAATCGAGGAGGATAAGAAACAATGGCAGCAGCAACGAAAAAGACGGCGCAAGCTCGTCGTCGCAAAGAGCTGAAAAAAGTTGACAAGGGCCAGGCTCATATCCAGTCCTCGTTCAACAATACGCTCGTGACCATCACGGATATGAACGGCAACGCGATTTCGTGGTCGAGCGCAGGCAGTCTCGGCTTCAAAGGTTCGAGAAAGGGTACACCGTTCGCAGCGCAGTCTGCAGCGGACACCGCGGCTAAGATCGCAAAAGAACACGGACTCCGTTCTGTCGAAGTCTATGTGAAAGGCCCCGGCGCAGGCAGAGAAGCGGCGATCCGCGCTCTGGCAGCGGCTGAACTGGAAATTACGATGATCACCGACGTTTCGCCTATTCCGCACAACGGTTGCAGGCCCCCGAAACGCCGCAGAGTATAAGTTTAAGGAGAGAAAGAAATGGCAACATACAGAGATTCCAAATGCCGTCTTTGCCGCAGAGAGGGTGCTAAACTCTTTTTGAAGGGCGACAGATGCTATTCGGGCAAATGCGCGTTCGAAAAACGCCCTGTGGCTCCGGGTGCGCACGGTGCGGCAAGAAAGAAAGTTTCCGAGTACGGCTTGCAGCTTCGCGAAAAACAGAAGACCAAGAGAATTTACGGCGTACAGGAAGGCCAGTTCCATAAATATTATGAAATGGCTGACCGCATGAAGGGCATCACCGGTGAAAACATGCTCTCCCTGCTCGAACGCCGTCTGGATAACGTTGTGTTCCGTATGGGACTCGGCGGATCCCGCGCACAGGCAAGACAGCTTGTCAACCATGCGCATTTCACTGTCAACGGCAGAACGGTCAACATTCCTTCCTACATTGTGAAGGCGGGCGACGTCATTGCCGTTAAGGAAAACAGAAAGAAAGATAAATATTTTGAGGAGATCAAATCCGCGAAAGTCGGCAATATGCCCAAATGGCTGGAATTCGATCCCGAAAAACTCGAAGGAAAGGTAATCGCTTTGCCTGCAAGGGAAGACATCGACAGTCAGATTGCAGAGCATATGATCGTCGAGCTGTACTCCAAGTAATAAGTAACGCCGAAGCAAGGAGGTAATAACGCATGATCGAAATGGATATGCCCAAAATCGAGGTGGAAGAGAACGAAGCGAAAAGCTACGCGAAGATCGTTGTCGAACCTCTCGAAAAGGGTTTCGGTCTTACAATAGGAAACTGTCTGAGAAGGATACTTCTTTCGGCGCTTCCCGGTGCTGCGGTGCAAGGGATCCGGTTTTACCCGGACGGGCTGGTGAAGCATGAGTTTTCTGCGCTTCCCGGCGTCAAGGAGGATGTCACCGAGATCATTCTCAACTTGAAGACACTTGCCATACAGACGGCGACGACAGACAAAGATTACGTCAAAACGCTTCACATCTGCAAGGAAGGCCCCGTGGTGATCACGGGTGCCGACCTGGAACAGGATGCGGAAGTGGAGGTCATCAACAAAGACCAGTATATTTGCACGGTAGACGAAGGCGCAAAGATCGACATGGAAATCACGGTCGGTCGCGGCAGGGGCTACAAAGGTGCGGGTTCGAATAAGAACCATCCGATCGGCTATATTCCCGTCGATTCTATCTACACGCCCGTGAAGAAAGTCAACTACAACGTTGAAAGCACGCGTGTCGGGCAGAGCATCGACTACGACAAGCTGGTCATGGAAGTTTGGACAAACGGCGCATTTTCCGCGAAAGAGATCGTCTCTCTTGCCGCGAAAATCATGCAGGATCACATCGGCCTGTTCGTGAACCTGAGCGATTCGATCAAGGGAATGGACATTCTCGTAAAGAACGAAGACGACAAACAGCAGCAGGTTCTCGCCATGGCGATCGAGGATATGGATCTTTCCGTCCGTTCCTACAACTGCTTAAAGCGCGCGAACATCCACACCGTCGAAGATTTAACCAAGAAAACCGAGGAAGAAATGCTCAAAGTTCGCAACCTCGGCAGAAAGTCGTTGGATGAGGTCATTCAGAAACTGGAATCTTACGGACTTTCATTAGAAAAAAAGGAGGACTAACATTATGCCGGGAAAACTGGGCAGAACGAGCGAACAGAGAATTGCCATTTTGAGAAACCAGGCATCCAACCTTCTCTGGTACGGAAAAATAGAAACGACGAAAGCCCGCGCGAAAGAATTGCAGTCTTACGTCGAAAAAATTATCACCGCGGCGATTAACTCGTATGACGATACGATCGAAAGCAGCAAAGTTGTAACCGAAAAAACGGGCAAAAAAGAGCGCGAAGTAACGGTTACGGTCGTGAAAGACGGCCCGAAGAAACTTGCCGCACGCCGCAGGATCATGAGCAAACTTTACGATCTGCAGGAGATCAAAGCGTTCAACGAAAGCAAGTCCGCTTATAAGGCTCGCACGAAGGACGTTGCGCATCCGCTCATCGAGAAGCTGTTCAATGAGATCGCACCCAAATACGCACAGCGCAACGATGAAAAGAATTGCGCAGGCGGCTATACGCGCATTGTGAACCTCGGCGAACGCCGCGGCGATGCGTCCGAAATGGCAATCATCGAATTGGTGTAATTCCGATTTCGGCTTTTATGCAAAAAACGGGAACTGATTCCCGTTTTTTTGCCGTAAGCGATCCAAGAAATTCCGGCGCGGCAGAATGCCGCGCCGTTTTTCGTCGCGCACACATCGCGGAGGATCCTTCGGGTCAAAAAACCGCGGACGCAAGGGCGATTCCGCGCGCAAAAAAGCGAGAGAAATGTGATAAATTCGGATAATTCTGCGCGAAATTTGCATAAATGCGTAAAAGTACTTGACGATTTTCAAAATAACGGGTAAAATAAAACAGTACCCATTCAAAGTGGCGGAAAGCGCATTTTTTGCGCATGGAAAAGCTAATTTTCAGGAGGCAATATGTTGAAAACGATCGGCGGAAAACTTGTGCGGCTGTTTGCCGTTGCGGTTTCGGCGGCAGTCCTTTGCGGATGCGCGTTCATGTTTACGGCGTGCAGTACCCGTCGCCCCGAAATCTCCGTCCGCATTTCCTTTAACGGAGAAGAATACACACTCAATTACACGCTTTACCGCGATTATTATCGCCAGACGGTCGATCATTACATGGCTTTGATCGATGCGGACTTCTTTGATAACACGGTCATTCATGATTATCAGTCCGATCGTATGGTCGGCGGCGCTTATACGTATGAGAGCATGGACACGTCCGATCCGGTTGAAGATCTCACGGCGCTCGATTACGACGGAACGACTCTCAACTCTGACGGAACGGTCAAAGTGATCACGGCATCGGTCTGGGAAGATGCGGAGCATGCGAAACCTACCAACCGTCTGTACGGCGAAGTGGAAGCGGGCGGACACATCATTGAAAACGGATCGGGTCTGACCAACAAACTCGGTGCTCTCGGTACCTATTCGTACGTCAAATCGGACAGCGACAGGCTGATGTACTGGAACCGCACGAAGAGCGGCGCAGAAGGCAGCAATGCTTACTATTACAACAGCGTAACGAGCATGTTCTATATTTATACGAGTTCTTCTTCGACGACGGACAAGAATCTGTGCGTATTCGGAGAGCTTGCGAACGAAGCGTCTACAACGGCTCTCAACGATCTGATGACGGCGATCAGCGATTATACGGAAGAGCTCAGTGATATCGAAACTTTTACGAAGGAAAAAGATGTGACGCTGAACGATACGTATGCGGCGGACGGCCGTTGCGATGTGACGTACAGCGTTCCCGTTGAAAAGATTATCATCGAGGAAATCAGCGTCGTAAAATATTAAAATTTCAAGAAACGGGGAAACCCTGTAAAGCGGAGACGCGGGCATACAAATCGTATGCCCGCGTCTCCGTTTTCGGTTGCAAAAGCTAAAGTAACGTATGCCTTAAAAACTGCGATAGTATAGGGTAAGGTATTGTTGTACTATGGTATTGAAAAGGGGTTTGCAATCTCGCGCAAGATCAGTCGTTTCTGCGCCTGCCACCGAGAAGAATAAAGACGTAGAGCAGGAATCGCAGGAACATGAGCAGGGAGGTAAGCAGCGCGGCGAAGTAAGTCATAGCCGCAGCGGAGAGTACTTTGGAAGCCGCCTTCTGTTCTTCTTTGGTAACGAGAATACCTGTTTCGGCGAGCATACGTTTGGCGCGAGCGGAAGCGTTCAGCTCGACGGGCAGGGTCACGAGTGAGAACAGGGTGGAAAGACCGTACAGGCAGACGCCTATAAATACGATGATGTTTCCGATTTCGGTTACGGAGGCGATCCAGGTAATGAGAACGCCAATGATGACCAGCGGAAAAGCGAGCATGGTACCGAAATTGGTGATGGGTACGAGTGCGCCGCGGAGACGATAAAACAAGTATCCGTGTTCGCGCTGAACCACGTGGCCGATCTCGTGTGCGCTGACGGCAACAGCCGAAACGGAGTTGGAGTCATAGGTGCTTTCCGAAAGGGTGACCGTCATGGTTTTCGGATTGAAGTTATCGGTCAGTCTTCCTTTTCCGCGCGCAACGGTGATTCCGTATACGTTATTTTTTTCCAGGAGCATGCGCGCCGTGTCGCTGCCTGTCCAATCGGTGGAGGTGGGCAGCTTGTCATACTTTGAAAAAGTCGTATGCACTTTGGCGCTTGCCCATGCGGAAATCAGAATGCAGGGCAGCAGAATGATGCCCGAGATCATATAAACAAGGTAAATATTCAAAAACATAAAATTTTCCTCTGTCTGTATTATAAAGCATATGCAAAAAAAAGTCAAAAAATTTACAGGCAGGTATGATATTGCCGAAAATCGGGATCATTCCACGGGAAGAATGTTCGTAATAAGTCCGTTTTCTGTTTCCGCGCGAAAGAATCGGACGTCAAAAATATTTTCGGCGCGGCGGCAGACAAGCCCGACTCCGTTTATTGTGCCGTGGACGCGGTAAAACATTTCTTTGGGGATCGCCGCGGCGCAAAAATCCCCGAGATATTCCTGAAGAAGTTCGGCTTTTTCTGCAAGTGCAGGCGCAAGGTATGCGGTAAAATCGCCTCCTGCGGCAATTTCCTGGAAAAATGCAAACGGCAGGATCTTCGGATCCAGTTTTTTAGGATCAAAACCCTCCCTTGCTGAAACTTTTTTCGAGCGGAGAATCAGCTCCC
>QAKO01000064.1 GCA_003343765.1 Bacillota bacterium
GTGCGCGTGATCGGCGAACGCATCAATCCCACAGGCAAAAAAGCGATGAAACAGGCGCTTCTCGAAAAAAATTACGGATTTGTACGCACCCAGGCCATCGAACAGACTGACGCGGGCGCCGATATTCTCGACGTCAATGCAGGGCTTCCCGAAATCGATGAAAAGGAAATGCTCGTACGGCTTATCCGCGAAGTGCAGGCCGTCAGCGACCTGCCCGTTCAGATCGACTGCGGAAAACCCGATGCCATCGAAGCCGCCCTGCGCATTTACTGCGGCAAGGCAATCGTCAATTCGGTAAACGGCGAAGAAAAGACACTCCGCGCCATTCTTCCCCTCGTCCGCAAGTACGGCGCGGCGGTCGTAGGCCTTACCATGGATGAACGCGGTCTCCCCCACACCTGCGAACAGCGCGTGGAGATCGCCGAAAAAATCATAAAAACCTGCGCGGAATACGGAATCCCCGAAGAGGATATCTACATCGATTGCCTCACTCTCACCGCCAGCGCCGAACAGGGCCAGGCGGAAGAAACTTTGCAGGCAATGCGCGAGATCAAACAAAAATACCGTGTCAGAACTGTTCTGGGCGTGAGCAACATTTCTTTCGGACTACCCAATCGGCAGATCGTCAACACGGCTTTTTTGACGGCAGCCATGTTCGCAGGACTTGACTGCCCCATCATCAACCCGAATATTCCCGAAAATATGCAGGCGGTGGCGGCGTACAAAGTTTTGAGCGGCGAAGACAAAAACTGCGCTGCCTATACCGAAAAATACGGCAATGTGAAAATCGCGACGTCCGTTACTTCTTCAGCGGCGGCGCCCTCTGCGCAGTCGTTTGACGATATTTCCCATGCCATACGCAAAGGATTGCCCGAAGCGGGCGCGATCGCGGCAAAAATGCTGCAGACGATCCCGCCACTCGAACTCATCGATCGTTATCTGATACCCGCTCTCAATGCGGTGGGCGACGAATACAAAAAGGGAACGCTGTTCCTGCCGCAGCTGATTTCGGCGGCGGAGAGCGCAAAACTCTGTTTCGACGAAGTCAAAAAGCTTCTGCCCGGCGAAAGCACCGCACGCGGCAAGATTGTGCTTGCAACCGTGCGCGGTGATATCCATGATATCGGTAAAAATATCGTAAAGACCGTCCTTGAAAATTACGGGTACAAAGTCATTGACCTGGGCAGGAACGTCCCGCCCGAAACGATCGCAGAAACGTGCGAACGCGAACACATTCTGCTTTGCGGACTCTCCGCGCTCATGACGACGACCGTGCCTTCCATGGAAGAAACCATTCGCCTTTTGCGGTCAAGGTGTCCCGATTGCCGCATCATGGTGGGCGGCGCAGTGCTCAACCCCGAATACGCCAGAAAAATCGGCGCGGACTGGTACTGCAAAGACGCCAACGCCGACGTAAAGATCGCAAGATTTATCTTTGAAAACGGAGAAGAAGTGCCTGCTTTGCGCTGACTTGCTTTCGACGCCCGAGACTTTTAAAAATGCCCTTACGGGCATCTGCGCCGCAGGCATAAAGCCTTCGGCGGAAAATAAAAAACACGCGGACACATGCCTTTGACGGACATATGCCTGCAAATCGGAATAAAAGGAGCAGAAATATGAATACGAAACCTTATTTTGACGCATGTGTGGAGAGTATCCGCGAAATTGTCCGCATCGACAGTTCGCAGACGCCGGCTCTGCCCCAAATGCCTTTCGGTAAGGGTGCGGCGGACAGTCTGAAATATTTTCTGGATCTTGCGGCATCTTTCGGGTTTGAAACGCACAATTACGATAACTATGTCGGAGACGTGATCTTCGGCGAAGGCGAAGAATTTGCAATATTGGCGCATCTTGATGTAGTTCCCGCCGGCAACGGCTGGACAAAAGATCCGTTCGGCGGTGAAATTGCGGACGGGAAACTGTACGGCCGCGGCACCATGGACGATAAGGGGCCTGCCGTCATCTGTCTGTACGGACTGAAAGCGCTTAAAGATTCCGGATTTACGCCTTCGAAAAAAATCAAGCTTATCGTCGGCTGTAACGAGGAAAGTGGTTGGGAATGCATGGCACATTATAAAAAAGTGGCGCACATGCCCGATTACGGTTTTACGCCCGACGCCGATTTCCCCGCCATCTATGCCGAAAAAGGAATCTTGCATTTTGAAATGCAATTTCCCGTACAAAACGCGCCCTTTACCGCCCTGTACGGCGGCGAACGCGCCAATATGGTCTGCGACCGCGTCTGTGCCGAAGGGGCAGACGCAGAATCGCTCCCCCTGCAAAAATACGGCATTGCGGCAGAAAACGGAAATCTTATAGCCAGCGGAATTTCCGCGCACGCATCCATGCCAGATAAAGGCGTCAACGCCCTTGAAAAAATGCTCGCCTGCCTTTCCGAAAAGAATGCGGATATTCAGCACATTTACGACGTGCTGTTTGCCGACGTATTCGGGCTGAAAAAACTGCACGACGAAACAGGATACCTGACCATGTCGCCAAACACCGTGCAATATAAGGACGGAAAAGTCTGCGTCGTGACCGATATCCGTTACCCTGCCACCTACACGCAGGAACAGATCTGCGCACTTTTAGATCAATTCGGCGCACCCTACACCCCCTTACACTGCCAGGCGCCTTTATTCAACGACAAAAACGGATTTCTTATAACCGCCCTGCAGAAAGTTTATCACAAGCACACGGGAAAAACGGATGCACCGCTCGCCATCGGCGGCGGAACGTATGCGCGCGCCCTCAAAAACGGGGCAGGTTTCGGCCCGCAGTTCGCCGATGAACCTTCCACCATCCACCAGAAAGACGAATATATAACCCTCGAAAACGTACAAAAACTGCTCGATATCTATACCGACGCCATCTACGAACTGACCAAATAACGTATATATTCCTTTTTTCGAAAAAAATGCGTAAAACTTGCATAAGTTAGAAACCAAAAACAGAATTGAAACAGATGAAAGGCTTTTCTACGCTTGATCCATAAATTTACGGTGATCTGGAGAAAATCAGACAAAATTTGCGCCCGCGGTATAACCGCGGGCGCATTATTTATTTACTTTTCTTCCTTTCTGCTATCCGCCAATAGCTTGTTTTTATAATGATGCTGTTAAATTAACAGAATGATCGCCACAACCATCCCACCAATAGAAAGCAATGCAATAATGAATGCTCCTGCCGCATAGCTGCGTTCTTCAGGATTAAACATTGCAATCAGATTAACAATCAAATGGATCGCCTGCCCGATCACACCATTGATCAAAAATCCGAGCGCAAACGCACAACACACGATCAAAAAAATCAGCCCGCCGAAAAATGTCTGTTCAAACATAATACCCCAAGCCTTTATAATACCCCAGCCTGAAAGCACAGCCAGCGCAATCAATACAATATTGACGACAGCGTAAAGAATGCGCTTCCCCTTTTCTGCTGAAATACATTTAAAAATATGTTCCAGCAGTTGCTTTCCAATCTTCATATCAAATTCCTCCTTCCTTGCGTTAACTTACGATTTAAAACTTTTTTCTATATCCCCCACAAAAAAATATTCCGATTTCAAATAAAATAACCTGCTTTATGTATTTTTATTATAACAAATTCTAATCCATGTGTCAAGACAGTTTCAAAAAACTCGTATTTCCAGTTTTTGCGTAGGGGAAACAGCTGAAGCATAAAAAACAGCTCCTTTCAAAGCATGCGCTTGTAAGGAGCTGTTTTTTATGCATTTTATCTGCTTTTCATTTACGCGCTAATTTACTGCCGCATCCGCGCAGGCGCATTCCTGCAACACCGACGCATTCTCCGCCTGTTCATTGTATGCAACGGGTCTGCCGTAATAACTTTTCCCCGCTTCGCTCATGGCAGAGAAAACCGCTTCGCTCAGTTTTCTTGCCTGTTCCCGCGGCGTCCCTTCTTTTTCTGCATAAACGGCAGGAAGTATATGCACGATCAGCTTTTTCTGCATATGAAACAATTTGCGAAGTTTCGTTTCGCGGAATTCAATAAACAGAGGCAGTACAGGCACATCAAATTTGACAGCATAATGGAACGCGCCCTGCTTGAACGGCCGCAACTTTTCATACCTCGGCCATAACGCGTGTTCCGGATAAAAGTTCACGATCTTACCCCGCTCCGTGAGTACGCCGATCGCGTCCTGCAATTTTTTCATGTCCGCAAACGTCGTCCCGACAGGTAAAAATCCGCCCGCCTTAAAAATCCGTCCCGCCCATCCGCGCTTTATAAGATAATAAGATCCTGTATTGAAAACCCGAAACGAACCCAGCGCATTCTTCACAAGAAGCGTATCCAGCGTATGCACGTGATTGCATACCGAAATGGCACCTTTGCCTTTCAGCGCACGCAGATTTTTCCGCCCCTTCACCCGCGCACCCAACGAAAACCAGGTGATCACAGGTCCGAATATTTTTACCACTGTCAACAGCCAGCAACGACGGAATCGCTCTGAAAATTTTACGGGAAGATAATTGAACCCCCCGTCGATCGGCAGCGCATCAAATGTGCGATGCTCCTCGTTCATGTCAACGTCGTACTGTCCCTTGCTCTCTAATTCCGCTTGTCTTTTGCGTAAGTCCTTTTTTGTCATATCTATTACCAAAAGTAATATTATTCTATTACAATTATAGCATACCACAACCGGGAAAGCAATATACAAGCCGCTCTTTTTTATGAATTTCGATAGAATTTCACAAATTTTCCATTTCGTCGAGCGTCAGCAAAAAACCGGGTATAAATTGTTCTATAAAATATCTGAGACAGGGCATATTCTTGGCTTTGAGTTCCGCCTCGATACTTTCTTTCGCGCGTTTGAATTCGGCATTCCCGCTTTTGAGTTCTTCCAGACACTTCACATAAGCGGAAAGTTTATCCGCCGCTTTGACAAGTTTGTATTCGTAACTGTTTCCGTCCGCCTTCACGTACGGCGAAATACCCTTCTGCACCGCTTCGGGAAGCATGTTCAGCAATTTGTCCGCCGCCCTCTCTTCCAGCTGCTTGTACGCCCCGTGAATTTCCGCATTGAAATATTTGATGGGCGTGGGCAGATCCCCCGTCATCACTTCGCTCGTTTCATGATACAGCGCGTACAGGACTGTTTTCGGAATATCGGGGCTATTGTGACAGATTTCCGTGTCGATCACCGCCAGCGCGTGCGCAAACATCGCCACCTGCTGGGAATGTTCCATAATATTTTCTTCGCGCGATGACCGCATAAGCGACCAACGGCGGATATATTTCATTCTGTCCAAAAAAGCATAAAAATTGTACATAATTACTCCCCTTGCAAAAGTTATAACCATTGTAGCACAAATCCTGTTGACTTTCAATCGAATTTGAATTATAATAATATGCGGTTTCGGAAATGTACTCTCATAAAAAAAGCGGATCCGATCGGTAAACGCTGAAAATGTTCCCTGATTTTTATCGGATATGCAAATTCGAAACGAAACACAAAAAACGATATTGTTTGCAATTTTTGCGGCACATATCGGTTTATCCATCCGATCACGAAATTTTCTTTTATCTTAGCAAAAGAAAATTTGTGCATAAGTTTCTGAAAAAACAAAAATCACACTTTTTGTTTTTTCACCTTACGCCGCGCGGGCGGCGAACGGGGAAAGGTGAATGCGGCGCATTCATCAGACGAAAGCCCCGAAAAATGCGCCGCAGAGGAAAACCCTGCGACCAGCGGTTTACCGCGCGCCCGCAAGGTTTTCTTCAAAATCACGGCTTTCCGCAACGCTTCTGCGCGAGGAAAGCGTGAAAAATATCCGCCGGGGGTGCTGTAAAAAGCTGAGATTATACCCTTTGAACCGGACAAGATAATCCTTGAACGGAAGTTGCAAAGACGCTATATCGGCACGCCCTTTCGGGGGCGTGTTTTATTTTTGACCGTCGTCGGCGGAAATCACAGGAGGTTTTTTTTATGTTTCTCAATTTTCTGGCATCTTATGCCGGAACACAGGAAGCGCCCGACGGCGAAGGCGGAACGTACACACAGTACATATACGATGACGTCTGGACTTCGTTTGCCAAAGACAAGCTTTCCGTTCTGTTTTTGTACCTGGCAATCGCCGCAGCCGTGATCCTTTTGGCAGTCGGTATCTTTGTTCGCTTCAAAAAAGCAGATTTCTTCCGCACTTACGTCAAATTCGCCATCACTTTTGCGGCAGGACTCGCAACGGTCATTATCGCTTCCATGCTGTACCTGGAATTCTGCGATATGAGCGAAAACGGTTACGTGTTTGACCTCGTCCTCTGGCCGGTCGTTGCCACTGCAATCGTGTTTGTGGCAAGCCTTGCCGTCTGCTATATTTGCAGTCTTTATTCACGCAAAACGTTTAAAACCGCGCTCATCATCTGTCTCTGTCTGTGCGCCGCGGCTATTGTTGCACTCATTACCTGCCTTTGCATTTACTACGCTTCGGGCGATGCCGCTTCGAACAACGGCGTAACACCTGAATCCATCAACGACCTCGGGCTGTATCTCTGCACGGCCGGACTGATCGTCGTGATTGGCGTTCTCGCATTCTTCCTCGGCAAAAATGACCGCAAAGGTTTCGACTCGCGCGTAATTGCTTATGCCGCTGTCTGCATCGCCATGAGCTTTGCTCTTTCCTATCTGCGTCTGTTCCGTATGCCGCAAGGTGGTTCGATTACTTTGGCAAGCCTGCTGCCTTTGATGATCTTCTCGTATATGTTCGGCGTGAAAAAAGGCGTGTTTGCAGGATTCATTTACGGTATTTTGCAGGCTATTCAGGATCCCTGGCTGATCCATCCTGCACAATTTTTGCTCGACTACCCCGTTGCATTTGCGGCGATCGGGCTTGCGGGTATGTTCCGCAACGTTCCGCAGTTTGCAAATAAACCGCAGATCGCTTTTGCTCTCGGCGGCATTGTCGCATCTGCGTTGCGTTTTCTCGCCCATATTTTCTCGGGCGTGTTCGCTTTTTCCGAGTACGCGGGCTCGCAGAACCCTTGGATCTACAGCCTTGCTTATAATTCTTTCGTCTTTGTTGACATAGCGATCGTCATTGTTGTAGGCATTCTCGTATTTTCGTCGAAATCGTTTATGGCAATCGTGCGCCGCTACAATACTGCCCCCAAAACAGTTTCTTCTCTGTCCGACGAACAAGCCGTTCCGCAGTCGGATAGCACAACTGCTGCACAGTCAATGCAAGACAAACAATAATTTTATATGGATACAAAGCCCCGCGGCAATTATGCCGCGGGGCTTTGGGTTTTTATTTGCAATTTGATCAAAAATTCAAACAACGATCTTTTAAAAACACGACGAAACGATCAGAATTCGCTGCTTTCGCCGTAGCCGTATTCCTTCAGAAGATTTGCCTTGTCGCGCCAGTCGTCCTTTACTTTCACATACGCCGTCAAAAACACCTTACTTCCCAGAAATTCTTCCATGCTCTTGCGCGCAAACGAAAGCGTTTCTTTGAGAGCCTTGCCCTGCTTTCCGATCAAAATTGCTTTGTGGTTTGCCTTTTCGCAGATGATATCCAGATCGATGTCGTAAATGTTACCCGTGTCGCGTTTTTTGAAAGTATTGACGAGAATCGCCACGCCGTGCGGAATCTCTTTATCGTATTTTAAGAGAATCTTTTCGCGCATGATCTCCGCGATCATAAATTTTTCGCTCTTGTCCGAAAGCACGTTTTCGGGGAACAGCGGCTCCCCTTCCGGCAATTTTTCCTTGATCGCCTCTTTCAGCTTCGCAATATTTTTCCCTTTCCGCGCCGATACGGGTACAATATCACATTCGATCCCCTCTTCAAACAGACGCTTTACGTCCGACGGGATCTGTTCTTCGGGCATGATGTCTGTCTTGGTATAAGCGATCATCATCGGAATACCGAACGAAAGATAATGTTTCATCAGTTCCGTATCCGAATCGCTCACCCCTTTATGCCCGTCATGCACATACAAAATCAGTTCCACGTCCTTTGCGGACTGTTCCGCAGTGCGCATCATCATATCCGAAAGCGCCGTCTTGGATTTATAGATCCCCGGCGTATCGACAAAGGCGATCTGCGCGTTTTCCTCATTCAGAACCCCTAAAATCCGATCGCGCGTGGTCTGCGGCTTGGGCGAAACGATCGCCACCTTCTCGCCCACCAATACATTCACAAGCGTACTTTTACCCGCATTCGCTTTGCCGATCACGGCAACAAATCCGCACTTCATGCTTTTTTCTCCTGTTCTTCCGCATCGCGCGGTATATCCATATCCGAAAGAACTTTCTCTTCCCGCGCGCGCATCTGCGCTTTTTCTTCATCCGTTTCGTGATCGTAGCCGAGCAGATGACACAGCCCGTGCACCGCAAGATAATACAGTTCCCTGCGCAGGGAATGTCCGTATTCTTCCGCTTGCTGCGCCGCTCTCTCTCGACAGATCACAATACTGCCTAAAAACAGATTTCCGTCTTCGTCCGTATCGAACGGAAAATCCTCTTTTCGGATCGGCTTTTGAAGGATCCCGTCCAGATTCGGAAAACTCAGTACATCCGTAACGGCATCCTTGCCGCGCGTCTCGGCATTGAGTTTACGGATCCCCGCTTCGTCCGTGAATACAAGCTCCACCGCGAGCGGAACATCCGTGTCCACGCCCTGCAAACCGTATTTTTCCAGCAAAGAAGTATCAAAACCTTCTTCTTCACATTCTATGATCAGTTTACGCATTTTCTTTATCTTCCTCGTTTTTCCGGTTAAGTTTCAGCTTCGGATACTGCACGCGGCTGTGATAAACACCCGTCAGACAGCTCACGATCGTCTCTTTGATGACCGTCAGATCTTTCATCGTCAGATCGCATTCGTCGAACTGATCGAGATCCATGCGCTCTTCGATAATGTCGCGCACCGCACCTTCCACCTTTTCAGGCGAACGGTCGGGAAGCGTTCTGGAAATCGCTTCGCTCGCGTCCGCGATCATGATGATCGCCGCGATCTTCGTCTGCGGTTTCGGCCCGCCGTACGAAAATTCTTCGATGTTCACTTCGCCGTCCGACATTTTCAGAGCCTTCGCATAAAAGTACTTGATCGGCATCGTGCCGTGATGCTGTACCGCAACGTCCGCCAAAATTTTTGGCAGACGTTTGCTCAAAATCAGTTCATACCCGTCTTTGGCATGCGAACGGATAATGTCCACCGAAAGCTCGGGCGAAAGCTCGTTGTGCGGGTTGTACCCCGTCTGGTTTTCCGTAAAATATTCGGGCTGACGCAATTTTCCGACGTCGTGATAATACGCCGCCGCGCGCGCAAGCGCCGTGTCCTCTCCGAGAGCGATCGCGCACGCTTCCGCAAGGTGCGCCACCACGATCGAATGATTGAACGTTCCCATCGCCCGCTCTTTCATCTCGCGCATGAGCGGCGCGTCGTGATCGGTCAGCTCCCGCAGCCTGTAATCGGTAATGCGGTTGAACAGCATTTCATACACCGGAAGCAGTGCCATGAACAGCACCGACGAGAGTACGCCAGCTTCCAGCCCGTACAGCAACAGATACACTACCCCGATCCCGCGGTTGAATTCCAGGCACGCGATCATCACGAGAATGGGGATGCTCACCGCAAACCCCGTCAGGAAAGAACGAAGGCGCGTTTTGACCTTGCTCCCCACAAATATCCCGACCATGCCCGCCGAAAAAGTCAGCAAGGGCGTGGAGCTGAGCGCCGTTTCGTATTGCTCAATGTTCGAGAAATTGGAAAAACGATCGATCGAAAACATCATCAGCGCAAAGATCACGTTGAGAAAAATCGCGTCCCTGCGGCTCAAAAGCATTAACGCCAGAAGCGCCAGCAATGCGATCGGGCGCGAATAAATATTGAAAAAATATCCGAAAAAATAACAGATCAGGATACAGACATCCAAAAGTATGAATATCAGCCAAATACTCTTGGGCGACGCCAAAAGCGTTTTATCTTCAAACACGTAATAAAAATAAATGGTCAGAACGAGCAAAAACACGCTCGCCAACAGATAAATAACCGTGTTATAATTCTCGGCAACGTATTCGCGGAACGACTGCGCCTGCCCCTGCGTGTCTATCCACAAAAACAGCACGACCATGCAGACTAAAATCAGATAGTTCAGCAGAAATACCAGTACGCTCGTCACGCATTCGGTCTTGCCGAATTTTTTTACTTCGGAGGGATCGGCGTATCTCATTTTCTACCTCCCGCATTCTCATGCCGCTGACTTTCTTTCTCATATGCACGCACGATCTGCATCACCAGCGGATGCCGCACGACATCTTTCGCCGTCAGCGTTACCGTTTCTATCCCTTCTATGTTTTTCAGAATGGATACCGCCTGTTTCAACCCGCTCTTTTTTCCTTCGGGAAGATCGATCTGGGTAACATCCCCCGTGATCACCATTTTGCTCCCGTCGCCCATACGCGTGAGAAACATCTTCATCTGCTCACACGTCGTATTCTGCGCTTCGTCCAGGATAATGAACGCATTCGAAAGCGTCCTGCCGCGCATATACGCCAACGGCGCGATCTCGATGCTCCCTTTCTCCATCAGCTTCAGATACGTTTCCATACCGAACATTTCCTGCAATGCGTCATAGAGCGGGCGCAGATACGGATCCACCTTCGTCTGCAGATCTCCAGGCAAAAAGCCCAGCTTTTCCCCCGCTTCCACCGCAGGACGGGTCAGAATGATCTTCTCCACCTGCTTGCCCTTGAACGCGCTCACCGCCAGACATACCGCCAGATACGTCTTTCCCGTACCCGCAGGCCCTACGCCGAATACCACCGTGTTCTTCTTGATCGCGTCCACATACTTTTTCTGGCCGACTGTCTTGCATTTGATCTGCTTCCCGCGCGATGTGATCGCCACCACGCCGCTCATCACCTGCTCGATCCCTTCCAGATTTCCTTCCCGCGCCAGTTCGATGCAGTACACGATACGGGACTTGTCCACCGTCTCGCCCGCACGGATAAGCTTTAAAATCCCTTCCAGCACCCGTGCCGCCAGCGTAACATTGTCTTCGTCCCCCGAAAGTTTCAAAAGCACGCCGTCTACCGACGCCTGCACTCCCAACTCGCGCGTTACGATATTCAGATTTTCATCGAATGTGCCGAGCAGTCTCTGCATATCGTCCAGATTGCCCGCATCGATCGTGATTTTCGTTTGCTCCATATAACCTCTGCTCCCGCTTAACTTGCGGTTTCATGCCATATTCACTGCGATCCGCACCCGATAACTCAGGTGCACCGTATAAATAACTTGTTCGCCCTGCCCCAATATATCCACCGTCTCCGAAACAGGTTCCCCGCCGCAGGCAAGATACGCCGCCGCCAGTGCACGCTGACGCTGTTCCTCGCTTTCTTCCGCCGCTGTATATGAAAAATCGCCCGTACACAGTATACTCGCGCGCGCGACCGCAAACGTCGGAACCTTTTCTCCGTCCTGCGTTTCCAGCCAGCCGCCCGCCAGCTCCTGTCCCGCCGCCACCGTCTCGCCTTCCGAAACCAGCGCCGTGCCGCGAAGCACCGCGATCTCTTCCACAACGCCCGCACAAGGACTTATAAGCGACGTTTCCCGCTCGGGAACGGGCGTTTCCGCACTTTCTTCCAGCGTGACCGTAACCGTACACCCCGACTTTTCCACCGACGCAAACACTACGTTCGGCAGCTGCATCATCGCCGCACGCGCCCGCTCCGCCGCTTCCTCGTCGTAGACGGAATACATTCCCACACAGTTGTCCGCAAGAATCTTTTTCGCTTCATCCGCATAGCGCGCCGCGCTCCCCTGCACGTCAATGCGCAGGACAAAGAAATTCCCCGTCGCACAGATCAGCAAAAACAGCAGCGCGCCGATCACTGCACCCGGCCGCGCAAGAAGTTTTTCCGTAATATATTTTAAGCCCGCGCTTTTCTTTCTTGTTACAGTATAACACGAACTGCGGAAAATTGCAAAAATTTTTTTGCTTTCTTTTGATTTTACAAGGATTTTCAGACGCCCTGCGCCGCACTTTTCCACAGAATACATACAAATCCCTGCCGCCGTGATCTTATCCAGCGCCGCAAGCGGCATATTCGTGCGGATCTCCAACTCCTCCAAAAACAACGGTTTCAAGTCGAACTCCCCCCCATCTCCACTTTTTCTACCTGCCCCGTCAACACAAGATCGCCCATTCCGTAACGTTCGATATGCAGATTTTTCCCGAATACGCGGACTTCTCCCTTTTTCAGAAGAAGCCCGATCTCTTCTTTGCTCAAATACGAGATCCCCGTAACGTTTTCAAAACACGCGCACCTGCCCGCATATACCACAAATTTTGCCCCGCCGTAAGCGACGTCGGGCGAAACGCCGATCGACGAAAAAATTTCTTCAAACAACCGCATTTTTTCTCCTTCCGACGCCTTTCACGCCGTTTCCGCATTTTTTGCGCCTGCCTTTGCACAATTCTTTCCGCTTTTGCTTGCGATTTTTCCCCGCGAATGCTATAATTTCCGCAGAGTCTGCGTTTTCACGTTTTTTTAACGAGATCACTGCCGCCTCATAACATTCTTTCGTTAAACTCTTTACATAATTCATACGACAGGTGAATGAAATGCAACCATCCCGAAAAAAAGAAAAAACCAAGGCACTGCGGCGCTTTGTCGATATTTTCTGCATTCTTGCGTTTCTTGCAATGGTCGGAATTTTTATATATCGCGCCGTAAACGGCACTCTCGGCAACCGGCTCGCCGTTCTGATCGCAAATTCATTGTTATGGTTTTTGCCCTTTATTCTGCGCCCGATCTTCCGCGAAAAGATCAGCGAATCCGTTTACGCCGTTTTTGCCGTTTTCACATTCTTTGCCGCACTGCTCGGATCCGTACTCGGATTTTATTCTAAGATCTGGTGGTATGACCTGCTCATGCACACCCTTTTCGGATACCTGGGCGGCATCATCGGTCTGTTTTTCGTGTGCAAACTCTCCGATATTAACAAATTAAAACCTGCGTTCGTCATGCTCGTCTGCTTTGCCGTTTCCATGATGTTCGGAGCGCTTTGGGAAATCTTTGAATTTTCGGGGGACGTGCTTCTCGGCAATACCGCACAAGGCACGCACATAACCCTCCCCGACGGCTCCGTCGTAACGCCCTTGCAGGATACAATGGAAGACATACTTTGCAATTTTGTCGGTGCGATTGTCTTTGTACTTCATTATCTTGCGCACATTCTCACTAAAAAATCACTGCTGATCGGATATATGAAAGACGATTTCAGCCCTGAAATAAATACGGTTTCGTCAGAAAAGGAGTGAAACGTATGTCTATTTTACAGTACAAATGCGAAAAGTGCGGAAAGAAATTCGAAGAGCTTGTGCAGAAATTCGACGACCCCGTCCTCTGCCCTGTCTGTAAAGAAAAAGCCGTCCGCGATTGGAGCGGCGAAATGTTTTCCGCAACGGGAAAACCTTCCAAAAAATGCAGCGGTAATTGCAAAACCTGCGGCGGCTGCCATTGACCGCCGCAAACGGCGCACTGCTTCCACGGTGCGCCGTTTATTTTTTTGTCTGTTTTACCGACATTTTTCCGCCCTGCCGCGCAGATTTGCCCCTTTCGCAGCAAGTGCCGCCTTGTTGTATCCGCTACGTCCTTACCCGAGTTTTATATTCGAAGAAACGTCTTTCTCAGTTTTTCGTCGGTACCGTCAGCCGTACGGTCTGATTTGCACAAACTTTCACGGCAAAGATTTTCAACCGCACGGATTTAAAAGAATACGGATTTTCATCAGCGCGGACTTTAACCGAAGAAGTTTACACCGCCTATACAAAATACGATAGTTTTACAAGACCGCCGATCCGTCCACGAACGAGGCGATCACACCTGCGGCACCGGCATTACGGAAGCAATCTGCCAGTTCTTCGGGCAGCGCGATCTTGCCGCTGTACTCTTTGTAGTAGCGTTTAAGTCCCGCAAAAAAGCGTTGATCCCCCACCGCGTCGCGCACAGTATCAAACAAGAGCATCCCTTTATCATACGCGATGACAACGTATTCATATCCGCCGTAGCTTCCAAGCTTTCTGTTCATGCTTGTATCCGCTTCGCCGAATACCTGCGCCTGTACACTGCACAGAGCATTGTATGCCGTATGCGCCGTTTCCTTTCGCGCTTCGGCATTCACCGCGTAATCCTCACACTCCGCAAAGAACAGATACGAAGAATACTCCGCCAGCCCTTCGTCCATCCACGCGTTTTCCAGCTGATTGTTCCCCACCGCCGCATACCACCATTGGTGCGCCGTTTCGTGCGCCGCCGTATAATAGTAATCTTTCTCCGTCAGCGCGTCCGAAAGCATAACAAGCCCCGGGTATTCCATCCCGCCGAAACAAAATCCCGTCTGCACGGCCGAATAGGTTTTATACATATAATCACCGAACGTATCCGCATAATACGTCATACAATCTTCCAGAAGCTGAAGCGTCTTTTCTGCCTGTTCGTCCGCATAGCAATAATACATGATCTGCACACCGTCCGTTATCGTCTGATACACTGCAAATTCCGTACTGCACACGATCGCAAAATCCCGCGCATTCTCCAAACGGTAGACGACCGTCTTTTTCCCGCCGCTCTCTTCTGCTTCTGCCGTCTGCCCCGACGCCGCTACCGTGTATTCCGACGGAACCGTCAGCGTTACGGTATAGTCCGCACATTCACTGTAAAACGGATCGCCATCCGCATAATATTCACATTCATAAAATCCGCGGCCATCTTCGTATGCGCACAGGATCGGATAAAAATTCCCTAAGTTTACGGTATGCTCCGTCACTCCCGTCCGATGATCTACTTTCGCCAGCGTCAGCGTGTATCCGATTTCAAGACTCACACTCTCCCCCGGGAAAATTTCTTTTTCCAGCGTCACTTCCAGTATGTTTTCATCTTCCCCGCACACTTTCCAGTCCGCACACGGCCCCACGCTTTCAATTTCCATCGAGCCGTAATCCTTTCCGTCATAATACGCCGATACATACGCCGCAGAAACGGGCGCATACTTCGCCCCTTCCCGATATGCATTCCCGAACAGATTGAACTTCAATACCGTAAAAGAAGTCTCTTCGTCGTTTCGAAAAGTAAATTCCGTCGTTCCCTTCAGAACATTCCCTTCCAACTCCGCCGTGATACGGTATTCGTTCCGTTTTTCTCCCTTCGCACACGCCGAAAAAAGCGGAATTGTCCCGATCATAAGTACAACCGACATAAGCAATGCCATCCATTTTTTCATACAATTTCTCCTTTCCTTCTCTTATGCGTATGCAGGTTTAACCGAAATTATGCCCCTTTCTTTCCCCCCGAATGCGCTTTGCCGCCGCCTCCCAAATTTTTATAAACGCAAAGCAGCGCGGACGGACAATCTGTCCGTCCGCGCCTCTATTTTTTAAAAAGCTGTCCCCCCCCGACATTCCACACCGATTTTTTTTAAAAGCTACCTCCCCCACACATTCCACACTGCTTTTTAAAACTATACACGCCGACATTCCATACCGTTTTTTAAGTCGGTTATTCCGAACCTTTAAATCGATGATTTCTATTTCAGAAAAAAGGAAAGCGCGAAAGGCGGGGAAGCGCGTATTTTGCGCTTCCCCGCCTTTTTATGAAATGTAAATTATCCGTTCAATGTTGTTTGCCCGAAAACAGGTATATTGCAAGAGGCAAAAAATGCAAGGCATTCTTTTGCCGTACCTTTCGTAAAGCAATTTTGATCCATCATGCACGCCTGCATCTTATTCAGATACACAAGAAAAAGGCCGCGGTAAGATACGACTTTCAAAAGATCGCGCAATGCGTATTCGAACGACGAAAGAACTTTTTCATCCCGCAAAACGCGCACGAATATTTTATCTTTTGTTACAAGAACTTCCGATTCGGCACCGAGCATGGGAGTATTTTTCAGAGAATTCCTGCGCACCAGCGCGGGAAACCCGAATACCGCCAACGGAACCGACACCGCCGCCAACACGCACATGACGATGCCGAAAATCAAATCATTGTCCGAAAAGCCCATCAGCCACGCAAGACACAGAAAAATGATCGGGACAGCCACGGCAAATCCGATCGTAAATTTGCGCGAATACTGATCCGCCAGCACAGCCGTTTCTCTCTCGCCGATATGACACCGCGCCGCATACATCAGATCTGCGTTCTCAGTGTTCTCAGCATTCTCCGCACCAGCTCCCGCAGGAGCCTCTTTTTCCGTCATGCGATCCCGCACAACTTCGTCCAAACCTTCCGCCTTTACTGTTTTGGAATTTTCCCCTTCCATTTCTTTCCCCCTTTTTAAAACTGTTCACCTCCTGCTTTTTCAGGCAGGAGGTGTAAAGACCTTTCGGATCAGTTGATTTTATACGTCGTGCCCGAAGGCGTATCGATCAGCGTAACGCCCAGAGCAGAAAGCTCGCCGCGGATCCTGTCCGCCTCCGCGTAATTTTTGGCTTTTTTCGCAGCCGCACGCTCCGCAATGCGCTTTTCGATCTCTTCCGCAGAAATCCCCTGCGCCTGTTTCTCCTGTTTTTCTTCCGCTTTGAGAAGATCGAGCGAAAGCACTTTATCAAAATCGGCAAGAAGCGCGCGCTTGGTTGCACCGTTTATATCTTTAGCCTTCACGACATCGTACACACAGGTAACGGCAAGCGACGTATTCAGATCGGCGTCCATCGCGTCGCAGAACGCTTTCTTATACTCCGCAAATTTTGCTTCATCCACCGCGCCCTCATCGGGAATCGCCTGAATGCGCTGTTTGAGTTTTCGGTAGGCGTTCGCGGCATTTTCGAACGAATCATGCGAAAACACCAAAGCGTTACGGTAATGCGACTGCATACAGAAAAATCTGTATTCCATCGGAGAATAACCGTCTTCCTGCAATTTCTTCAGAGTCAGAAAACCGCCCGAAGATTTGCTCATCTTGCCGCCCGCCGTATTCAGATGCAGAACATGGAACCAGTGCTTGCACCAGTCATGCCCCAGATACGCTTCGCTCTGCGCGATCTCGTTCGTATGGTGCGGAAACACGTTGTCAATGCCGCCGCAATGGATATCCACATACTCGCCTAAATATTTCATCGCGATACAGGAACATTCAATGTGCCAGCCGGGATACCCTACGCCCCACGGACTGTCCCATTTGAGCGCCTGGTCTTCAAACTTCGATTTCGTAAACCACAGCACAAAATCGTTCTTGTTGCGCTTGTTTTCGTCTTCGTCCACGCCCTCGCGCACACCCACTTCCAGATCTTCTTCCTTGAAATTAAAGAATTTATGGTATTGCTCAACTTTGGACGTATCAAAATAGACATTCCCGCCCGCTTTGTACGCATAACCTTTTTTCATCAGTTCTTCGATCACGCGGATAAAGTCGTCCACACATCCCGTGGCAGGCTGTACGACGTCCGGACGTTTAATGTTCAGCAATGCGCAATCGGCAAAAAATGCGTCCGTATAAAATTTCGCAAGCTCGCGCACCGTCTTGTGTTCGCGCTTCGCCCCCAGAAGCATCTTGTCTTCCCCGCTGTCCGCATCGTCCGACAAATGCCCGATGTCCGTTATATTCATCACGCGCGTTACGTCATAACCCGCATACCGCAGATATTTTTCCAGCACGTCTTCCATCAGGTACGTGCGCAGATTCCCGATATGCGCAAAATTATAGACCGTAGGCCCGCAGGTGTACATCTTTACTTTTCCCGCTTCGTACGGAACAAATTCTTCCGCCGTTCTTGTCAAGGTATTATACAGTTTCATGGCCTTCTCCGATTCTTTCCGTTTTTTTCATTATACCACGCTTTGCCCGATCACACAAGCAATGCGACGATCTTTTTACAGCGAAACCGCTTCCGCAATGGCGCGGACGGTATCTTCTACCGTCTGCCCCTCGCAATCCACCGTTATGTCCGCGTATTTTTCATAAAGCGGCACACGCTCCGCATACAGATCGGCGACCGTTTCGCCGGGACTGCGCATCACGACCCCGCGGCGGAATATATTTTTCAGCCGCTTTTCCAACGTCTTTTCGCCGAGTTTTAAATACACGACCGTGCCGAGTTCTTTTAAATGCCGCATTGCTTTCTCTTCGTAAATGACCGATCCGCCCGTCGAGATCACGCAATGTTCCGCCCAAAGCTCCGCATTCACGCGTTCTTCGATGCGCAAAAATTCTTCAGTACCTTTCTTTGCGATAATATCACAAAGAAGCGCCTTTTCGCTGTTCTGAATGAGAAGATCGCAGTCGATGAACCCGTAACCGATCGCCTTTGCCAAAAGCACTCCCGCCGTACTCTTGCCCGATGCGGGCATGCCGATCAAAACAATGTTTTTCATACCTTCCGCCCGACGCCCGCGGCGCCGCTCCTTCCAACTGTCGCGTTTATTCAAAGCGTCCCGTTTATTATACGTTTTTTTTCGTAAAATGTCAATATTGTGCTGGCATTTCCCGCCATTGTGTGGTAAACTGAATGGCATGAAAGAGAATCATTTCGGAAAAACGGAATACGATACGGCGCGCGAACTGCCCGATTTGCTCCTGCCCTGGTACGATGCAAACAAGCGGATCCTGCCCTGGCGCGTGAACACAGATCCTTACAGAGTCTGGATCTCGGAGATCATGCTCCAACAAACGCGCGTGGAAGCCGCCAAGGAACACTATGTACGGTTTTTACGGGAGCTTCCGACCGTTCGGGATCTTGCCGACTGCCCCGAAGACCGCCTTCTTAAACTCTGGGAAGGGCTCGGTTATTATTCCCGCGCGCGGAATCTGCAAAAAGCCGCACGTCTTGTGGCGGAAAACGGATTTCCTTCCACCGCACAGGAATGGAGAAAACTGCCCGGTATCGGAGATTACACGGCAGGCGCGATTGCATCCATCGCATTCGGACAACCCGAACCCGCCGTGGACGGAAACGTCATACGCGTGCTTTCGCGGCTTTTCGGCGACGGACGTCCACAGGACATCTTAAAGCGCGACTTTGCACTTCTTTTGAAAGAAACTTATCCACGCACAAGGTGCGGCGATTTTACGCAGAGCCTGATGGAATTGGGCGCGACGGTATGTCTTCCCCTTTCTCCTCTGTGTCTTACCTGTCCGCTTTTTAGTCTTTGCAAGACGAAAAGCGATAAACTTCCGCTGCGAAAAGAAAAGGCGCCAAGGCGCATTTATGAAAGAACGTTATTGCTTTTTCACGACAAAAATCAAATCGCCGTCTGCAAACGCAGGGAAGGCGTCTTAAAGGGGACATACGGTTTTTTCAGCATCGAAAGCAAACTCTCTCACGAAGAAACGGAAAAATTTCTGCGCGAATGCGGATTCAAAATTTTTCAGATCGGAAAAGCCGCAACGCATAAACACGTCTTTTCTCATCTGGAATGGCATATGACGGCGTACCCCGTCTTTTGCGAAGATCTGACTGAAAAAACGGCGAAAGACTTTTCAGATCCCGCCGCCCCGCATACGCCTTTCAGCGACCTGGTTTTTGCTTCGAAACAGGATATCGAAAAAAATTATTCTCTTCCCTCCGCGTTCCGCTGGGCGCTTTCTTTGCTTACCGATGAATGATAGTCCTGACCTTTCACCATACATTTTTTTATGAAGCAACTTGCCTTTTCAGCAAAACTGTTTTATACTGATGTAAAGCTGAATTTTGCAAACACGTTTGACTGTTTGCCTTTCAAAATGAAGCAGCTGTAAATACTGCCGAAATAAAACCTGACGGATGGGAACAATGCCACAACCGACAGGATACTCTTATTCAGACGAAGCACAAAAACTTTATATCTAAGGGAGAATTTTATGGAAAAGATCTGGAGCAAAGAACTGCTCGGCGAAAAGAACATCAGCTTAGCATTCGTATACAAGGCGGAAAGCAAAAAGGAACTATCGCTGCGACTGGCCGCATCCAACGAATACCAGGTTTTCTGCAACGGAAACTTTACGGCATACGGCCCCATGCGCAGCGCTCACCGCTATTCGCATGTGCGCACTTACAAATTATCGCCCGACGAATGCGGTCGTGTCTGCGCCGCCGTCATCGTCTGCGGTGCGCAGATCAACTCATTCGACCGCGTCAACGAGCCGCCTTTCTTTGCCGCCGAACTTCTTTCAGACGATAAAATCATAGCACGTTCTTCGGATTTTAAGGCATATCGGCTGACCGATCGTCTGCAGAAAGTACAGCGGTACAGTTTCCAGCGTACGTTCACGGAGAGCTACAAACTCACCGAAGACAGGGAAGCTCTGCTCAAAGGCAATGAATGCGGCTTGCCTGCGGTTTGCACGGAACAAACGGAAGGAAACACACTGCTATCTGACGGCGGACTGTCCGAGCCGGATTATCATTTTGTCTGCGGCGTTCCCGTCGAATCCGGAAATGCCTTTACCGATCCCGAACGCAAAGTCGTTTACGACCGTTCGCTGACCGGCATCGGCTGCGCGCCCGCATTTCTGCGCTTCCCTATGGAAGAGCTGGAAGAAGTACTCGTCGACGAAGCGGGTAAGATCGTTTGCCGCCCCGACGATCA
>QAKO01000107.1 GCA_003343765.1 Bacillota bacterium
GTGACGGATTCTCTTGTCCGGATCGTTCTCCTTCTCTTTCTTGCTTTGCAGGCGGTATTTCGCCGTTGCATAAAATTCTTTGGCCTCTTCCTTATCGATCCTGCCCGTTTCCAGAAGCCAATCGATATAATTCTTATCCGTGCACTCGCCGTAACGGCAAACCGAATCGCCGCGGATACGGTTTATAATCTTCAGACAAAAATAACCGATATCCCTGAAAAGCCCTATGTGCCGCACATATTCGGCATCCTCTTCGAACATATCCGGATACGTAAGCGCGTCGCCGCCAAACTTTTCCAGCGACGAAACCAACCCGGGCCTTGCCGCAAAGCGGTCTGTCGCATCCTCGCCGACAGCACCCGCGTCCGCCACGAGCATCAGCCGCGGTCCCACAAAACTCATCCTTCCCGCAAACACGGAAAGCAGACAGGGATAATATTTCATCCCGCATGCTCTGAGCACCTTTCCCATCTTCGTGACACGCTCTTCCAACGGTAACAGTTTACCCGATTCGTCATGCACGATTCTTTCTGTCGAAAAGGTCGTCACGCGGATGATCTTTTCCTTTTTGCCCGCATAATATTCCGTCGTAAACAACGATCTATAAGCATTCTGCGTCTTGTTGTAGATCGCATCTGCCAAAAGAAATATCAGGAAGAACGGGAAAAACACCGCAAGAAATATCGCCGCAAATAAAATATCCAGCACACGTTTGAAGATCCAGCGGTAATTGAGCGCCATGACCAGCACCAACACCACGATGTCAAACAGAATAAAAACAGCCATGCCCCAAGGCGTACTCAAAATATCCGCCCCGGACGCCTGAATCGCATTCATATGATCACCTGCCACCAATTCTGCCCCCATTATAGCATACACCCCGCCTTTTTGCAACCGTATTTTAAATTTCTTCGGCGTTATGCACGCCTGCCACAACGGAATCCAGTACGCTGAGCACCTCGTCTTTGCCACGCCTGGTTTCATTGGAAACAGCAATCACGTTTCCCTCTCCCGTTCTGAAAGCCGCCGCCACCCGTCGCACCGCATCCTTCACACGCGTCTTTGCAAGCTTGTCCGCTTTGGTAGCGATCACCGTAAAAGGAAGCCGCACCGTATATAAATATTGAATCATCAGAAGATCGTCCGCCGTAGGGTCATGCCGTATGTCCGCCAGCGCAAACACATGCGAAATCGAGTCCTGTGCAAAAAAATCATCCAGAAGATGCGCCCATTTCTCTTTTTCACCTTTCGAAACGCGCGCAAATCCGTAACCGGGAAGATCCGCCAGAAGAAACTCGCCGAAATCAAAATAATTTACGAGCCGCGTGCGCCCCGGCTCCGCCGAGGTGCGCGCCAGTTTGTTGCGGTTTGCCAGCATATTGATAAACGAACTCTTGCCCACGTTAGATTTCCCGCATACGGCGATCATGGGCTTATCCGGCCTGACAAATCCTTTCCGATCCGCCGCCGACGTGATAAACTTCGCTTCCCTGATAATCATTCCGACCTCACAGTCCCACGATCGCGTTGCGGAACACCGTACCCACTTCCGACGCAGGTATAAAATGCAGCTCGCCGCGCACGTTTTCGGGAATATCCTGCTCGTCCCGCTCGTTCTCTTTCGGGATAATGATATTTTTGATCCCCACACGATGCGCTGCCAGCGCTTTCTCTTTCAATCCGCCAATCGGCAGCACCTTGCCGCGCAACGTGATCTCACCCGTCATTGCGATATCCCTGCGCACCGGCTTATGCGTGAACGCGGACAGGATCGCCGTCGCCATCGTGATCCCCGCACTCGGCCCGTCCTTCGGCGTCGCTCCCTCCGGCACATGAATGTGTATATCCATCTCTCCGAATACTTCCGGCGCAATGCCGTATTCGTCTGCGTGCGCCCGTATATAGCTGATCGCCGCACGCGCAGATTCTTTCATAACGTCACCCAGTTTTCCCGTCAAAAGTATCTCGCCTTTCCCGGGCATCGCCGAAACTTCGATCGTGAGTGTCGTGCCGCCGACCGCCGTCCAGGCAAGCCCTGTCGCCGCGCCCACTTCGTTTCCGTCCAGCTTCGCATGCTCGTCGTTGTAACGCCGCACCCCCAACAGGCTTTCCAGATTATTCTCATCCACTGTCTGCTTGTCCATCGACGGATTTTCCGCATAACGTACGGCAATTTTCCTGCAAACCGAACCGATCTGTCTTTCCAGATTCCGCACGCCCGCTTCCATGGTATATCCTTCGATCACGGCGGTGATCGCGCCGTCCGTGATTTCCAGCAGATCTTCTTTCAGACCGTTTTCCTTGATCTTCTTCGGAACCAGATACCGACGCGCGATCTCGCGTTTTTCATCCAACGTATAGCCGTTCAGTTCGATCAGCTCCATTCTGTCCAGAAGGGGTGCAGGGATCGTATCCACCGTGTTCGCCGTTGTAATGAACAATACTTTGGATAAATCGTACGGAACTTCCAGAAAACGATCGCGGAATGTCGTGTTCTGCTCCGGATCCAATACTTCCAGCAGGGCGCTGGCAGGGTCCCCGCGCATATCCGACGAAACTTTATCGATCTCGTCCAGAAGCATGACGGGATTGATGCTCCCCGCCTGCTTCATGGCATAAATGATACGGCCCGGGATCGCCCCCACATATGTGCGGCGATGCCCGCGGATCTCCGCTTCATCCTTGACACCGCCCAAGCTCATACGCACAAATTTTCTGCCCAATGCGCGCGCCACCGATTTCGCGATCGACGTCTTACCTACCCCCGGAGGCCCTACAAAACAAAGGATCGGCGCATTCATGCTCTTCGTAAGCTGCAATACCGCCAAATACTCCGTAATACGCGTTTTTACCTTTTCCAATCCGTAATGATCTTCGTCCAGGATCTTCTTCGCTTCCGCAAGGTTTTCCGTGTCTTTCGTTTCCTCCGTCCAGGGAAGATCGATCAGCCAATCCAGATAATTGCGTATGACTGTGTATTCCGGCGAAGAAGGCGGCATTTTGTCCGTCCGAGCAATCTCTTTGAGCGCTTTCTCTTCGATTTCCGCAGGCATATGCTTGTCCTTGATCTGCCTGGTCAGCGACTCTTTCTCGTCTTCATCGTCCCCCAGCTCCGTATGGATCGCTTTGAGCTGTTCACGCAAAAAATATTCTTTCTGATTTTTATCAATGTTCTGGCGCACCGTCGCACTGATCTTCTTTTCCAGTTTCGCGATCTCCAGTTCATCGTTCAGACACCGCTCGAAAATCTTTAAACGCTCCACCGTCTTTGTCGTTTCCAGGATCTTCTGCTTCACGTCTTCCTTGATATGCAGAAACGAAAGCGCGTTCCCGATATAAGCGTCCGGATCGGTTATGTTTTCCAAAGCCGCCGCGCCTTCTTTGGGAAAACGCATATCGCTCATCTGAATGTCGCGCATGACGTCCTGCGCCGTACGGAAATACGCTTCTTCCAGCACCGCATCGCCATGCACCGATTTCAGTTCGGATACGTTTGCAAAAAAGCAGCCGTTTTCTTCGTAAATTTCTTCCGCTTTCGCGCGGTACAAACCCTCCACATTGATCCTGAGATTATTGGAAGGAAGCTTCCCGATCTGCTTGATCTTTACAACCGTGCCCACTTTGCAGATATCTTCCGGCACGATCTCATCTTTTTCCGCATCCCTTTGCATGCTCACAAACAGAGTCATGTCACGCTCGGACGCCCTCGATATTGCGGTAAGAGAAATCAGTCTCCCCGCATCAAATACATTATTTGTCTGCGGAAAAATTACCTTTCCCCGCAAAGCCACCAATGGCAAATTTAAAATCTTTTTGGTCTTTGGCATAGGTATTCCCTCCTGAAACTGCCCTTCTTCCGTTGCCTGTCATTCCTTCTTAGTATACCACAAACCCGAACCTTTTACAAGCCTATTTTGTGTATCTTTCGTGATGACAGCAAAAACTCCTTATGAATTTTTATCATTTTCTTTTTTTTGAAACGTCCGCGCCTGCGGACGGAGCATCTTCCGACTCGCTTTCACCTTCGGATTTTACCCCCGTACTTTCCGCCGCTTTCGGTTTACGAAATGCCGCAGCGCAAAAAATTGTGCTGCGGCATTTCATCACTGTTCAGCGTATTTTATTTATTTCGTTTTTTCAATAAAACGGCAGCTGTCACCGCTGCGGCTGCGCCGACTGCCGCCACCGCCACAACGCCCCATACCCATCCGGGAACGCCGCCGTTTCCTTTTCCGTCGTCAGTATCGGGAACAGGTTGCGTATCCACGTCCGGCGGCAGCTCTTCGTAAACGGCTTGCAGCGTAAGATCCCCGCTGATGACGAGTTTATCTCCTGCCGCATACAACACTTCGCCGCTTTTCCATCCCACAAACTTCCAGCCTTCTTTTTCCGCCGCGGACGGCAAAACGATTTCTTCCCCCGCGATCCCTTCAAACGTTTCCGAAAGAGTATCGAAACGAATGACATACAGCTTTTCATACACAGCTTCCGCCAGCATATCGCTTTGCAAAATAACTTTATCCCCGGCCGCCAGCAAGGCATCCCCACACTGCCAGCCCATAAAGCGATATCCATCCTTGCCCTGCGCCTGCGGCAATACAGCCTCTGCGCCCGGTTTCAGATACTGTATATTCTCCTCGTCTCCGTCGCGGATGGAAAGACCGTAAAACTTTTCCTGTCCGACCATAACCGCTGCATCGCTTTCGCCGTACGTGCACGCAAACAGATCTTCTCCGATATATACATACAACTCCCTGCAGATATCCGATACATTCGTACCCGTCGGGAAACGCAGCAACGGTGTGGACGTATCCCAATCCGCAGGAACATAAAAGGTCAGCGCAAACGAACTTCCGTCCGACGGCAGTGCAGTAAACACGGGAGCTTTCCCCGCCGCAAACGCCGCGCTTCCGCTCCAGTCCCATGTTCCGCCCGAAAAAACAGCGTTGCTCTGCGCCGACAGATACACCGTTCCGCCCCGATCGGCACGGCTTCCCGCAGCCTTTATCACGGCGTCCGTTCCGCCAAACGTTGCATATCCGTTCACATACACGCAGCTCCCCTGCTGCGCCGCATTCTCCGAAAAGCCGACCTGTAAAAATGTCGTTCGTCTGCCCGAATTCGACGACGCTACATATACACTGCCGCCGTATGACTGCGCGGAGTTATTCGCGATCTGCGTCGCCTGCGCTCCGTTCCCCGTCAAACTTGTCAATCCGTCCAGCCAAAGAGCTCCGCCCGCATTCGCCGTATTGCCTTCAAAATGACATCCGTACACGTTCAGAATTCCGCCGCTGCGGTTGCATACCGCTCCGCCGTTGGCACCCGCCGCATTGTCGTTAAACACGACATCCGTCGCATTCAGGCGGCACGACATGACGATCGCTCCGCCGCTCTCCGTTGCGGAATTCGCACAAAACTCCGTGTTCGTAAGCGTAACATTCGCCGATGCAACTTCACACGCCAATGCCCCGCCGTTTTTTGCGCGGTTGTTCGAAAATACCGTCCCGTCCGCGCGGAACGTCCCGCCGCTCACGCGGACAGCTCCGCCATTTCCCGTGCTTACGCCGTTCTGTAAAACAACACCTGCCCCCAGCTCCAGAGTCCCCTGACTGATGATCATCGAATCCGCCTGCGCTATATCCATGCCGTCCAGCGTCAGCGTGTTTTGCCCCTCTCCGCTGATCGTCAAAGATGCTCCGCTGTTGACACGGAACATTACCTGTTCCAGATTCCTGCGCACGGCCACATTCTTTCCCTGCGGTTTCAACGTTACATTGCCCGTAACCGTCACGCCCGTTTCATATACACTTTCCAGAAGATATACCGTCTCCCCGTCCTGTGCCGCCGCAAACGCTTGCGCCAAAGAAGTAAATCCCTGCCCGTTTACACTCGCCACTACACCCTGTTCCGCCGCCGACACCGCCGCACTTTCCGCCGCACATCCGAGCGCACGGTCAAACGCACGCACTTTATATGTCGGCGTGCCATCGGCAGGTGCCGCGGTATCCGTATAATTTCTTCCGTAGGTGAACCCTATGACTTTGAACCCGCCTGCACCGTCGCTGCGAAGGATCTCATACCCAAGATGCCGAAAATCCTTGACATCCGGAAGCAACAACGCATACCCTGCATCCGTTTTGCTTACATTGAGAATCTGCGTCCCGTCTTTTTCGCCGTACATTTTCAGTTCATCGCCATATTTTGTATAATAATTGTAAAACTGCGCGTCGACATACCAGAGTTTTAACTCACTTTCCACGATCCTGCCCGATTCTTTTGCCAACTCCATCGCCGCGCGGAACGTATCCGATGCATTTTCATAACCTGTAAAGGCCGCCTTCCAGGAAAAGCCGATCCGATCAAAATAGTAGCTCAGATCGATCCCCGCCGCCAGAGAACTGAAATAAACGTGCAACTCCGCGTCCGACAAACCTTTGCGATCTTCGTAACGGAAACAATTGTCCAAACGCCCCCAATATCCGGGGAAACGGCTCTCGATACACCACCACGGAAGAGCGTCCGATGCCTTGTCCGCGTAAGCGTTTCCCGCGTTGTCGTCCGGCGCCGCCGCTTTCAGATATTCCGTAAAATTACCGCGGGCAATCTCCCCGTCCAAAGCTGTCTTATTGAACTGCGACCACATATTATTCGTTACTTCCGAACGCGTGCGCTCAGATATATCCATCATATGCCCAAGCTCGTGCGACATCCCCCAGCCAAACCCGCTGCCGTAACAGGAGATTTGCTCCCATGTACCTTTCTGGATCCCGACATGCTCGGTATATGCATATGCCGCCGCCCAAGGCTGCATCACGCGCACGTTCACATTCAAATATTCCGCACGGGCATCGTAATGCTCCGAATCAGGATCATAAGATACTCCGTCAAATTCATATAAAGATTTCAGGTAACTGTCCCAACCTTCAAGTGCCTGCCCCGGATCCGCACTCTCGTCGATATAGCAGGATTTTGCACGGCTTGCCGTCACCGTCAGTATCACCCGATCGCTCTGCATTTCGGTCACGTCATTATAGTATCCGTCCTCTGCCGCATACAGTTCCAGATATTCCGCAAGAGCGTTCCTGTATTCTTCCGCATCGTCTCCCTTACGATACACAGGGATCGTATATCCCCCGTCCATGTAGATCTTCACATTTTCGCTCTGCTGCTTTTCCGTATATGGATTGCAAAGATAGATCGGGCCTCCCGGATTCGTTTTGACACTCCAGGAAGAATCGTAAAGGTCGGGAACAGTGATCAGATTCAGTCCGCGGTTCAGGCTGTATTCCGAACTTTTCCATTTACTCCAGTAGCCAATATGCTGCGTAAAAACGAGCGTCGGCAAAGGATCCTGCTCCTTCGCTTCCACAAATACCGCCAGCGTTTCGCCCGGAACTGCACAAACGCCCGTGATTTGCCTGTTCGTTCCCTGCCACACCATCTTTAAAGTGTTGCGCGCGTACGCCGATATATTTCCGCGCCTTGCGATCGTAGCATTTCCGATTTCGTCCGGTTTTGTCGTAAATTCCCGCGCAGGATCTGCCGTCACTATCCCGTCCAGGATCCCTTCCGCTCGCGAAACCAGATACTGCAATTCCCCGCGCAGCGCATATGCCTGCGTCGCCTTGACCTGAGCGATCGTTTCACGCACCTGCTCTTTTGTGTACGAAGAATCGAGCGACGTGCATGTATAATCGGCAAACATTCCGTTCAACTGCGAAATGCATTTTTCTTCCGGCTTGAAAAAAATAAATTCCGAAGCGCTGCATCTCTGCTCCAAGGACGGATTCACATCCGTGTATTCAAAGCGGAAATACCGCATCGTATATGTCTTGTCAAACCGATACACAAGAATATTGCTGCACAATTCCACCGTCCCGAATCCGATTTTTTCAAAATCTGTGCCGTTCTCCGAAACATAAAAAGTCGCCGTCAGCGGAAAACCTTTGCCCGTATCGTCCCTGCGCGTTGCAAAAACCAATCGGTCCGCCTCTACCGCTTCCGTAAATCCGACCGTCACCGTATTGGTAAAATTTGCGCCGTTTATCTTGTTCGTCTCCCAAAACGTATCAAAATTGCGGTCAAATGCCCGCGCCAATACATTCGGCCCCCAATTCGAACCGTTGCATTCGTAACTTTCAATCTTTTCCGTCGCTACCGCATAACTGTCCAGATATCCTTCCGTCAGATATTCATGCGTGCTCGTGATCTTGTCCACCTGAAAAGATGTGCCGCCCGCCCATGCCCGCAGCAACCCGAATATACCCGCGCTCCAGGTAACAGCCATCAGTATAGTAAAAAATATCAGTGTACGTATTCTCTTTTTGCTTACCATTCGTCTCTCCTTTCCGTATTCTATACTACCATTCTGTGCAACTAAATAATTTCAAGCCGATTTATTGTACTATTTTTTTCTCCGTTTGTAAATAATTTCAGATAAACCCTTTCCCCCTCATTTTTAGCTCGGATTTTTTCTTTTCGCGCTCAGCCGTGCTTTGCGATCGGATGCCCCTTCCCTGCAATCCCGCCTTTTATGACTGCGGCAAGAACAGCTTTTGTTCCGCCCTTGCATTTACTTCTTTATAAAAGTGTATTTGAAGGCGCATACCACTGCCGCGCGTTTTTTATTAAAAGAATGATCGCTTGGCCGACAGATACCTGTTTTGTATATTCAGGTCTGGAACAGACCGAAGTTTCCGAACATTCAAAACCTTGGGCACTCTAAAGTTTTGCATTGCAAAAAGACGGGGCAACGATTGCCCCGCCATATATCCGCATACACAAAAACAAAACTTTTCTGTTCAAAAACAACATTTCAGTCTTGAGCAACGGAGTCATTTCTGCAATGAAACATTTTCGCCGAAACAGATATGGTCAATCAGCCTGTCCGTTTCGCGGGAAAATCCGACAAAATATTACTTATCCCAATGGATCGCCGACACAGGGCAGCCGTCTATGGCACTCTGCACCTTGTCCAAATTTTCGGCATCGGTTTCTCTAAACGTCTCTGCCTTGTCCTGCTCGTTCATGCGAAAAACTGCATCGCACATTTCACAGCACAAACCGCAACCGATACACATTTCTTGATCAACAACCGCTTTCATACCGAACCCTCCTTTTATTGCTTCGTTTTTGCCTTTCAAAACAATTCAGAACACAACGACCAGCAACATTTTAAATGCTTCTTCGCCGTAAACCGCATGCGGATGCCCCGCCGGCATCACGATGGATTCCCCTTCCCGAAGAATATATTCCCTGCCGTCGATCGTAATTTTTCCCGTTCCGTCCAGGCAAGTTACCATGGCGTCTCCGCCCGATGCATGCGTACTGATCTCTTCACCCTTGGCAAAGGAAAACAAAGTAACGCTCACGGCGTCGTTCTGCGCCAGCGTTTTGCTGACAATCTGCCCCTCCTGATAAGATATCTGATCTTTTAAACTGAAAATCTCCGACTGAACGGTATTTTTGATTTTTACACTCATTTTTTTACCTGCCTTTTATAATCTGATTTCTTTTGCAGTTTCTATTTAATCCAGGATTTTACCGTCTACGGATATCGTAACGACCTGCCAGGGAATAAATTTTCCGCTTTTTTGCAAGGCGGTCTTTGCAGCCATCTCCAGTCCTCCGCAACAAGGGACTTCCATCCGCACGATCGTTACGCTCTGTATATCGTTGCCTTGCAAAATCTGCGTCAGCTTTTCACTGTAATCCACATTATCCAGCTTCGGACAGCCTATAATCGTAACCTTTCCCCGCATGAACTCCCCGTGCATATTCGCGTAAGCGTATGCCGTACAATCTGCCGCAATCAGCAATTTCGCACCCTGAAAATATGGCGCATTGACCGGTACCAGCTTGATCTGGCAAGGCCATTGCCGCAGCTCGGATTGCATAGCAACGCCTTCCCTTTGCGTACGGCAAGGCTGCTCACGCTTAAACTCCATCATTCGGCTCCCCGGGCAGCCTGTGTGCTTCTGCACCCGCTTTTTCTGATTCTCGGCTACTGCCGCAGCATCGTACGCCGCCGCTTCACGTTCCACAAAACGGATCGCATTGGTCGGACAGGTCGGCAGACAATCGCCGAGCCCGTCGCAGTAATCGTCCCGCAGCAGTTTTGCTTTGCCGTTTACCATTCCGATCGCCCCTTCATGGCACGCCGACACACATGCACCGCATCCGTTGCACTTTTCTTCATCGATCTGTATGATTTTTCGTATCATTTCCGTATTCCTCCTTGACTTCTCGCCTACAGTATAGTACAATCTTCTCAAAAAGTACGTTGTTTAAACCACGAAATAGGTGTTTTTTATGTTTCCTGTTCAACATATCATGTTTCGGAATATCACCGAAAAAGAATATCGGGATATGGAGCTCTGCCGCGGGATCCGAACGGCAGAATATGAAAAAGATTGCGTTCTGTTTCACGCAGGAGATTATACCGAGGAATTCGGGATCGTGATTTTCGGCAAAGTACACATAGAGAATATCGATCTGTGGGGAAATCGCGTTATTCTGCACAGTCTGTCCGCAAACGACGCTTTTGGCGAAACATACGCTTTCTGCAACGTTCCTATGCTGGTAGACGTTACGGCTGCACAGAATTGTAAAATATTGTTCCTGAATACCGCCATACTGTTATCGCCCGAATACCATGGGCGATCCTGGTATTTTAAACTGATCAGCAATCTTTTGTTCCTGTCCACGCAAAAAAATCTTGCGTGGTCGAACAGGATCTTTTGCATGACGGCAAAAAGCATACGGGCAAAAGTAATGACCTTTTTATCCGCAGAAGCGAGAAAACACGGAAACAACGAATTTTTTATACCGTTTGACCGCCAGCAAATGGCCGATTATCTGAACGTAGAACGCAGTGCGCTGTCCAAAGAACTGGCAAAAATGAAAAAAGAAGGCATCCTGAACTTCCATAAAAACCGCTTCTGTCTGCAAAAAATGGAACATTTCTGCTGAAATTGTGCAACCGCCTTATCCGCACACTTTCCTTTATCGCTCTCACCTGTTTTTGAATTTGTAGGATTTCCATTTTTGTCGCGCTGAACAATGAAATATTCGGATAAAAAAACATACCCCCAAAAGCAGTTTGCTTTTGGGGGTATGTTTTTCAATGCACTTTTCTTAATAAAACTTATTTGTTCAATTCATCTTTGAGCGCTTTACCCGCTTTGAAAGACGGAACTTTGCAAGCAGCAATGGCGATTTTTTCACCCGTAGCAGGATTAACGCCCTCTTTTGCCGCGCGGTCTTTTGCTTCGAATGTTCCGAATCCGACCAACTGCAACTTATCGCCCTTCGCCATAACATCCTTTACATTGGATACAAAAGCATCCAGCACTTTTTCCACATCGCTTTTCTTCAGCGAAACATCTTCAGCAATTTTTGCTACCAACTCACTCTTATTCATACAATTTTCCTCCTG
>QAKO01000110.1 GCA_003343765.1 Bacillota bacterium
CTGAGAAGGTTCGTGCGAAGGTTCGTTGCTGTGACCGCGATTGCTGGATGATCGGTTCTGTTTCCCCGGCTATGCACAAGTATATCTGGAAGCCTGCTACTTGGGTTCTGGTTCATAAGTTCAAGGCTCTGTTCACCAAACATCCGTACAGCATGTATGAGCTGAAGATTTGCCGCGACTACCGTGATGGCAAAGTCACCAAGGAGGATCTGGATAAGTGCAGTACCTGCGATATGAACTGTGTGATCAACAACGGTCTGAGTGAGGCATCCAAGGAACAGCTGAAGCATAAGACTGGCGAGGAAATCGTGGATGCTGATATCGCACAGCAGATGGAGACAAAGTAATGGGTGAAAAGACAGCGGTAAGAACAAGAGAAAAATGGGTCGATGATGTAAAAGTCATTGCCTGTATATTGGTTGTACTGGGCCATTTCTTCCAAAGTATGACAAAGGCAAGTATTCTGCCTGAAAATGATTTGTATGAGTGGTTTGGAACGACGATTTACTACTTTCATGTGCCGCTGTTCTTTATTTGTAGCGGATATTTGTATCAGAAGTACAGCAAGGTAAACGGTGTTAGTAGCTGGTGCAAGAATGTGGCGAAAAAGGCGTTAGCACTCGGCGTACCCTATGCGACTTTTACGACTGCTACATGGGTGCTGAAAAAGATGTTCTCAAGCAGTGTCAATGACCAGATTGGTGGGTTAGGCGATACACTGCTCCTTCATCCAACTGCTCCGTACTGGTATCTGTACGCATTGTTCTTTATTTTTCTTGTTACGCCGACTTTTAGCAGTGTGAAAGCAGCCGCAGTTGGATTGGTAGTTGCAGTAGTTGTGAAAGGCCTAATTTTGACTGGGGGGGGGTACAGCGTTTACGCAGTATCAACAGTTCTCTCAAACGAAATCTGGTTTGTGCTCGGTATGAGTATTTGCGTGTTTGATGTGCAGCTGAAAGGCAGAAAAGTACAAGGAACGATATGCGGATTGCTATTTATGATTTTGAGCATTGTGGTATATACGGCGGAAATTAGCGGTAGTGCAATTTCTTTTGCTATGGGATTATTGGCTTGTGTAGCTGTAATCCTTATTGTGGCAGGTTTTGAGGAAAAGTTTGGTAGAGGTATGGACTTTCTAGCAAAATACACAATGCCGATTTTCTTGCTGCACACATTGTTTGCAGCACCGCTGAGATCGATTCTGATGAAGATTGGCATTGAAAATGCTGTGATTCATGTAGTACTGGGGCTTGTAATTAGCTTTGCAGGTCCGATTATTGCAGCTTGGATTATGAAGAAAACGAAGTGGTTGGAGTTCTTCCTGTATCCGAATAAATTTATTAGATTAGAAAGGTATCGTAAGGATGGGACTTAAAGGAAAGGCCAAGGAAATCCTTGGATTGATGAGAGCAAAAATCTTTGGTGTAACTGCTGGACAGAATGTCTATATTGGCAAGCATTGCAGCTTAAAAGGAAAACGTCATATTACCTTGGAAGATTCCGTAACAGTACGTCCCTATACCCAAATCTGGTCGGGGGGGGGTACGGTAAGAATTGGAAAGGGATCCGAAATTGGAGAGCGATGCCGGATATCTATTGCCAATTCTCTGGATATTGGAGAGAAAGTACTCCTCTCGCCAAATGTGTACATAACTGATTGCGACCATGAGTATCGCGATATAAATGTTCCTGTGATAGATCAAGGAATTGTACAAAGAGGTCAGATGGTTTCTATTGGAGAAGGTTCTTACATTGGAATTAATGCGGTGATTGTAGGTAATGCAAAGATCGGTAAGCATTGCGTGATTGGAGCCAATTCAGTGGTTACTAAAGATGTGCCGGACTATTGTGTGGCAGTTGGGAGCCCGGCGAGGGTGATAAAAAAGATGTAAAAATGTTGTTGCCCTTTGCAGGTGTATGTGGATAAAAACGGCAGAGAGAGCCATACAATTCATGGAAACAAACCTTGCCTGCATCTGGTTTGGAAAATATGAATGAAAGATAATTTGAAATTGTAGAAGCGAAAGTTTGTAATAAAGTTATTGTAAGAGCAGACGTCGTTTCTTGTGAATCATAGTTGGAGGATTGTATTGATGAGAAAAGGCGTTGTATCAGTTGTTTTACCGATTTATAATGTTGAAAAGTATCTTAGTAGATGCTTGGAAAGTGTCGTAAACCAAAGCTACAGAAAGTTGGAAATCATCTTGGTTGATGATGAATCTCCAGATAAATGTCCAGAAATCTGTGATAAGTGGGCCGCGAAAGATAGTAGAATAAAAGTTATCCACAAAAAGAATGGCGGCCTTGGATATGCACGTAATACGGGAATTGAAAATGCGACAGGCGAGTACATTTGCTTTGTTGACAGTGACGATTATATTGCATCTGATACTATTGAAAAAGCATATAAAAGTGGAATTGAGTCAAAAGCGGACATCGTCTATTATGGATATAATATTGTTGACTCAGATGGTAAAGTTACACAAGTGTTTAAACCTGAAATTGATAAGTTGATCTATACGGGAAGTGAAGTCACAAATATTATTTTTCCAGAGTTGATATCTCCAGATTATTCTAAAGAGAAGAAAATGAACTTAATGCTGAGTGCATGTACGGCATTATTCTCAATGAAATTAATAAACGATACAAATTGGAGGTTTGTATCGGAAAGAGACATCATTTCAGAAGATGTATACTCTTTGACAAGACTCTTTGGAAACGTCACTTGTGTATCTGTTGTTCCGGAAGCATTTTATTTTTATTGCCAAAATAACACGTCATTAACAAGAGTGTATCGAAAAGATAGATATGAGAAAATAAAAGATTTTTATGATCAGACAATTCTCTTATGTCAGAACCTAGATTTTCCAGAAGTAGTGAAAACGCGGTTTTCGAGTGTTTATCTTGCTTTTGTGATTGCAACATTAAAAATGATAGTCTTATCAGAAGAGAGTACAACAGAAAAACTGAGTCATATTAAAGCTATCGAAAAAGATTCTCATTTAAAGACAGTGCTTGGAAAAGTTAATCCCAAAATTGAGAGTAAAAGTAGAAATTTTATTCGGATGGGATTGCTGAAGGAACAAACGTTAGTATGCTATGCAATGCTTTACCTCAAATATAAATTATGAAGGAGTTGAAATAATCTGAAATGCATTCATTTGTTATTAAATACAAGAATATTTTATACGGAGTACTGGGAATATGCTTGTTTCAAGGCATAATATCAGATTATCTCGGTTTTCGACAAGTGAATTATCTGTGTGATATTCTCTTGGTGCTGCTCCTTGTTGTAATGCTTTGCAGAAAGCAGGTGAAGCTAAATAAAACGACAAATAACATTGAATATATATCAATTCTGGCGTTTGCAATTGTTGCGCTTATTGGATGGGGGCTGAATACTGTTCGCCTGCCGAGTGCGCTTTGGGGTCTGAGAAATTATGGCAGATTCTTTTTGTTCTTCTTGCTTGGAAGATCTTTGTGGAACGGTGAAGATGTTGAGACGATGGAAAATTTCTTTATGAAGATTTTTCCGATTCACATGATTTTAATTGCATTTCAGTATGTTGTAGAAGGATTAAATCAAGACTTCCTAAGTGGGTTGTTTGGAAAAACAGCTGGTGGTAACGGAGGCTTGATGATCTACTTATCCGTTATCCTGTGTATTGTAATATGTCAATTTGAGTATAAAAAAATTAGCACGAAAAAATTCGTGTGCTACCTCCTGTTGATATTCGTTAATGCTGCCTTATCGGAACTGAAGTTTTTGTTTGTTTTGGCTAGCCTTCTCGTAGTATGGTATCTGGCGATGTCAAAGCGCAAGGGAAGAGGTATGATCCTAGCACTATTTTTTGTTATAGCGTTGTATGTTGGAATGCAAATCTTCTATTATGTCTTTCCCTTTTGGGCGAACTATTTATCATTTGATAATATTATGACAATGATCTCGGATCAGGAAGTTTACGCGAATCAAATGGATGTAGGTCGGACAGCAGTGTTCTCGAAATTGACACCCGTGATTACGAAATGGGCAGGGCAACATGCTGTATGGTTTGGTATCGGACTTGGAAATGGCGACTACTCTGATGCGATTCCGATGCTGAATAGTGCATTCTATACTGTATATGGGATAATGCATTACACTTGGTTGTCATTGGGATATTTGTTCGTTGAGGTGGGATATTTAGGAACAATCGTATATATTTCCTTCTTTGTTATTCTGGAAATTAAGGCTATTGTTGCGTACCAAAAGAGAAGCTCTTATTATAACCTGCTTGGAACATTCTTTCCAATAGTGTTTATGATAATCATTGTATATAATTCTACATTGCGCTCGAATTTTGCATATATGGTTTTTGCGGTATTAACCTGGCAGGCGTTAGCGGACGAGAAGAAAGAGGAGAACAGTTGTGATTCGAAAATATATTAGGAATATATGTAGAAAATTTATATATGGGGATAAGGCATCCTCAGAAACTTATATTAAATATCTTCGTAATATTGGTATGAAGATTGGCGAAGAATCAACAATTTATGTTCCGACAAAGACACAAATTGATACAACTCGTCCTTGGTTGATTGATATTGGAAAGAATGTGAAGATAACAGAGGGCGTAACGATTTTGACGCATGGATTTGATTGGTCTGTTTTGAAAGGTGTCTATGGCGACATTCTTGGATCATCGGGGGGTCAAAATCGGAGACAATGTTTTTATCGGTATGCAGACAACAATCTTAAAAGGTGTGCATATCGGAAACAATGTAATTATCGGAGCCAATTCGTTAGTTAATAAAGATATCCCAGATAATTGTGTCGCAGCTGGTAATCCCTGTAAAGTTATAATGAGTCTTGAGGAATACCATGAGAAGAGAAAAGCGGCCCAAGTTGATGAAGCAAAGGAATTGGTAAAGCTATATAGGGAACGTTATGAGAAAGAACCAGATGAACATGCGTTACATGAATTCTTTTGGTTATTCACAGGCGGAAAGGATGAGCTTCCGGGATGTTGGGATAGTATGATGAGGCTCGGAGGAAATTACGAGTATTCCAAGGAAAAACTTAGAGAAAACCAAAAGAAGTTTTCGAATATGAAAGAATTCTTAAAGAATGTTTAGCATATAAAAGCGTGTAGGAACGAAGGAGGAACATAAAAGTGAAAGTGTGTATTTTGTCGATGCAACGGGTTGGTAATATGGGGTCTCTACTTCAATCGTATGCGCTGAAGACAACAATTGAAAGACTCGGTCATCAAGTGGAATTTATAGATATTGAAAAAAGAGAAGATGACTATAAACTGTTGGGTGATTATAAGCAGAAGTATGATAAAGAAAAAGAAACGACAGGCTTGATTGGAAAAATAAAGAAAACGGATAGATATACACTGAACCGTCTAAGAATAAAAAAGAAGAGTATAGACCAGGAAAATGTCTTTGAACAATTTCGTCAAAAAGAACTTTTTATTGATAGAAGAAGCTCGAAATATGATGTATGCGTTATTGGTAGTGATGAGGTTTTTAATTGCTTGAATTCTGGTGCATGGGGATTTACTTCACAGTTGTTTGGTAATGTTTCCAATGCGGATAAGGTTATTACATATGCAGCTTCATGTGGATCAACAAAGTACCAAGAACTTCCACAAAGTGTGGCGGATAAAATTAGAAGTTCCTTTGACAGAGTCTCCGCGTTTTCTGTGCGGGATAACAATACACACAGATTTGTTGAAAAATTGACCCCAAAAACGGTAGTTGATAGTCTGGACCCTGTTTTAATTTATAACTTTGATAAAGAAGTAGAAGCGGCAATACTTCCTGAACTTCCGGCACATTATTGTGTGGTATATTCCTATTATAATCGAATTCACACAAAAAAAGAAATTGAAGCAATTGAAACTTTCTGTAAAGAACACAATTTAACACCAGTTGCAATCGGAGCACCACAGTTTTGGGTGAAAAATTATGTTGTCTGTGATCCGTTCCAGTGTTTAAAAATTTTCCAGCAGGCGGATTTTGTGATTACAGATACATTCCATGGAACAATTTTCTCAGCAAAATATGCAAAGAGATTTGCAGTATTAGCAAGAGATAGTAATAAAAATAAATTGCTGGATCTAGTTGATAAAATTTGTATGAAAGCACATTTGATGGATAGCATCGAAGAATTGGATGCTAAATATGGTATTGCAGAGAACAAAGCGGAGTTCAATGATTGCATAAAAAAGGAACAAAAAAAGTCGTTGCAATATTTGCAGAATAACATATAAAAGAAGATAGTAGGTGGATAAATGAAGAAATTTTTATTTGTCGGAGATACAAACGGAAATACTGGACCGGCAAACGTAAACAAAGGTATTGTAGCTAACTTGTCAGACGCTTTTTGCATTGCGGATAGTGTAAATAAGGTCAAAAAATATATAAATGCATTCATAGGCGTAGTACGTTGCAAAGTGATAGTCGTTTCAGGAATGTCTAAAGTAGGAGTGTGTGCTATTAAGTTGGCTAAACTGTTAAACAAAAAAACAGTTTACATTATGCACGGCTGTTATGAAATGGAATGTGCATTAAATGAATCAGCGGTAGACGAGAACAGCCTGCAGATGGAGCAATATATTCTTCATTCTGTCGATTTACTACTTCCGGTATCAGAACGATATAGCCAGATAATCCAAGAGAAATATCCGTTCTGCAAAGGGAAAACAGCCTACTTACATAATGGTGTGGAAAAAATGAATTTAGAACACGGGGGAGTGCAGCGGGAGAAAGGAAGAATAATAGCAGTAGGTGGAGATAGAAAGCTCAAGAACAACATTACTGTGGCCAGGGCGATGGCAAAATTGGGGACAGATAGAGTTCTAACAGTCTATGGACACTTATACAATCCGAAGAATTTACCTCAAGGCAAAAATATTGAGTTCAAGGGACTGGTTCCACAGACACAGCTGTATGAAGAAATGCGGAAAAGCGAGTTGTACATTTTGAACTCTGTTTATGAGTCTTTTGCACTTTCGGTTTATGATGCATTGATTTGTGGATGTAGCGTTCTTGTCACTAATGTGGCCGGAGCATTAGAACTATTAAATGTAACGGAACACGATGTTATCTTTGATCCAATGGATGAAAATGAGATTGCAAACAAAATAGACTATCTTCTTGAAAATCCGAATAATACAAGGCTACTGAGCAGTTTGGATTTTAACAAAATTTCGTACAAAGCAGAAGTGGAAAAACTTGAAAATTACTGTAATCAGCTTTGCAATTGAAAATAAGAAGAGTTGTGGGTATGAGAAAATGAGAACTGTGTGTAGAGAGAACTCCTGTACAGGATGTATGGCCTGTATTGGAAAGTGTAAGAAAAATGCCATAACAATCAAAGATAGTATGGCTGCATATAATGCAGTTATCGATGAAGATAAGTGCGTTAACTGCGGGATGTGCGTGAAGGTATGTCCAAATAACCAAGTAGCAGAGAAGAGAAAGCCTATCGATTGGAAAGAAGGGTGGGCTTCTGAAAATATTAGAGGTCGTGCATCTTCTGGTGGTGCGGCATCGGCTATGATGAAGTACTTTGTGGAAAATGGAGGCTATGTGGCAGCCTGCGTCTTCAAACAAGGTGAATTTGTCTTTGAAATTACAAATAGGGTTGAGGAACTGACTGATTTTGCAGGTTCTAAATATGTGAAGAGTAATCCTATTGGAATTTACGCCAAAGTCATAGAGAAATTGAAGCATAGCGAAAAGGTCTTATTTATAGGATTACCTTGCCAAGTAGCGGCAGTGAAAAATTCAACAGCAATATTGCCATTAGAAATGAGAAATAATCTGTATACGGTTGACTTGATCTGTCATGGAAGCCCGTCTCCGCGTATATTGGATATGGCTTTAGAGGAAAAGGGAATCGACATAAAGAAACTAACACAGATTCGGTTCAGAAATAAAACGAACTTTGGACTTTCGTCACAAGACGATGGACAAGTATATAAGACGTTGACCCCTGCAGGCGTTCAAGATATGTACACATATGCATTCCTGACATCTTTGGATTATACCGAAAATTGCTATTCTTGTCAGTATGCCACAATAGAACGAGTGGCGGACATAACAATTGGAGATTCGTGGGGAAGCGATTTGCCGCAGAAAGAGCAAGGAAGAGGCATCTCCTTATTGCTATGCCAGACTGATAAGGGGAAAACCCTTGTGAAAAATTCCGGGATGCAATTAAAAGAGGTCGATATAGATAAAGCGATAGATGCAAATCATCAGTTAAGGCATCCATCTGTTGCACCAGATACTCGCGAAACCTTTTTTACAGGTTTGAATAAGGGCTTTTATAAATCTCTTTCGAAGTGTGCTCCAAAGGTATATTATAAGCAAAAAATAAAAGAAATTCTGATAAAGACGAAAATCATTCGGGGGGGGGCAAAATCAATAGAGTATAAAATCAGTTTTCGATAAATCGGAATGGTATAGTAGTTGTAGAATGAAAATGAATCAACCAATTTGATGATATTGGTAGTCTAAATGGAGGATGATGGCAGCGTATTGCCATACGAATAAAGAATGCAAAAATCACTAGCAAAAAATTCAATATACAACATTATATATACGGTTGCAAATATTTTATTCCCATTTGTGACATCAATCTACGTTTCGAGAATTCTTCTTCCGGTTGGTGTCGGAAAGGTTGCGTCTGCTCAAAATATTGCATCGTACTTTGTAACACTTGCAGCATTGGGACTACCATCGTATGGTGTTCGTGAATTTGCAAAGGTTCGGGACAATAAAGCAGAAAGAGATAAATTGTTCACGGAACTTCTATTGCTGAATATCATTTCGACAACTTTAGCTGTAGTAGGTTTCTTTGTCCTTGTATTTATAAACGCAGGCTTTAACGGTGAGTGGGCATTGTATGGTGCGTGTGGGTTAGCTATATTTTTCAATTATCTGAACATCGATTGGATGTATAAAGGATTGGAAGAGTATGGTTATATCACAGGTAGAAGTCTGGCGATAAAGGGTATCTCGTTATTGGCTCTATTTTTGTTTGTTAAGACAAGACAGGATTATGTAGCTTACGCATTGATTTCAAGCCTTGCAACGGGAGGCAACTATGTTTTCAATGTGATACATGCAAGGAAATTTGTAAAAATACAACTTTCGGGCATTAAGCTTATAAAACATCTGAAACCAGTACTTTTAATTGCCTGCATTATATTTTTATCAAGCATCTACAACAAAATTGACGTTACGATGCTGAATATGATGGCAACTGATGAATCTGTTGGTTATTATTCTTACGCACAAAAAACTGTTAACATGGTTCTTACAATGGCAAATGCGGTAACGGCTGCACTTCTTCCAAGGCTAAGTTATTATTACGAGAATGATAGAGAGGGATTTTACCGCCTATTGGATAAAGGGTTCCAGATTCTGTGTTTGATGACTCTCCCATTAGCAGTCGGTATGGCTTTAGTAGCGGAGCAGACTGTGCAGTTCCTCTATGGAGAAGCATTTGCTCCAGCAGCCTTGACAATTCAGCTGATGTGCCCATTGATTCTGATCAAAGGATTTGGGGATTTGTTCTGCTATCAGCTTGTTTATAGTACGAAGAGTGAGAAAATTATTCTTCCGGCAGCTGCTTCTGCGTCCATAATCAATGTCATTACAAATGCGGCATTGATTCCAACACTTTTACAAAATGGTGCCGTTGTGGCATCCGTTATTAGTGAGTTTGTCACAAATGCCATTCAGTTTATTTATATGAAGAAAAAAGTGAAGTTCAATGTCAATTGGAAATCACTCATAACAGGTATTTTTAGTACCGCAGTGATGTCTATATGCGTTCTTGGACTCATGCTGCTGGAGTTGCCTAATACAATTGGACTTATTGTCGAAGTGGGATGTGGAGCTTTAGTTTACATTGCAATTAATCTGATGATGAAAAACGCTTTGATGTTTGAAATGATTCAAAAGTTCAAAACGAAATTATTACATAAAGCGTGATTTAAATGTAGATACAGGGGAGATAACGTGGAAAAAGACAGTGCGGTGATGCAAAATACAAATTACAAACTGCTTGATTTGATGAAATTTATCTGTGCATTTCTTGTAATAGGGATACATACAAGACCATTTCAGGTCGTCAGTGATGTGGCTGATAAGCTGTTTTATTATGATATTTCAAATTATGCAGTTCCATTCTTTTATGCTTGCACAGGATATTTTTTGATTGTCAGACAACAAAACAAGGGTGTGCATGAAAAAATATGCTTTCGGATAAAGAAGGTTTTGCGACCATATGTGATTTGGTCGATTATTTATCTGCCTCTGACATTCTGCGGATGGATTATAGAGGGAAATAGGGAACCTGTATATTTGCTCCGTAGCGTTAGAAATTTTATTCTCGTAGGAGATAATTTCTATTCATGGGCATTATGGTATCTGAATGGACTGGTTTTTGCACTGATTTTCATTGATTTGCTGCTGAGAAAGTTCTCGATAAAACAAATCGTGAAATTCGGAAGTGTAATGTATGTTCTTGGAATTATTTTGACAATGTTTGAAGGGCATTTAAATAAACTTCCAATGATAGTTTCCGCTGCGGTTAAATTATATTTTGCTGCCTTTGTGACAACAAGAAATGGTCTTTTTCAGTCCTTAATATTTGTTTCAATTGGAATGCTGGTAGCAGAAATAGAAAAGCTTGGAAAACTCCGTATAAGTACTGGTAGCATAATTGCAGTTGCATTAATGTATCTTACAAAGATAGCAACAAGTTTAATCGGGGGGGGGGGCAGTACTTCTCGAAGATACTGGATCTCCCGACATTTTTCTTCCTGTTTGCAGTTGTAATTTCGGCATGCAAGAAGATTGATTTGAATGGAAAGTTCTATGTGCGTCTGAGAAATTGGAGCGAAACAATTTATTTTGTACATATGTACTTTGTGGCTTTATGTGCATTGATATTGTATAAAGGTGATTACCACAATTTCAAAACCTTTTTTATTACCGCCAGTGGTTCGCTTATGATTTCATGGCTTACTTCTCTTTATAAAGAACGAAAAAATAGATAGATTTAGAAGGAAAATAAAAATGGGAAAGTATTTTGGAACCGATGGCTTCCGTGGTGAAGCTGGAATTACATTAACAGCAGACCATGCCTACAAAGTAGGTCGTTTTCTGGGTTGGTATTATAATGCGTTGCGTGAGCGCAATGGTGACACCGATCCTGCCCGTATCGTCATTGGTAAGGATACGCGCCGCAGCTCCTATATGTTTGAATATAGTCTGGTGGCTGGCCTGACAGCCTCCGGGGCGGATGCCTACCTGCTGCATGTTACGACTACCCCGTCCGTGGCCTACATTGCCCGCGTGGATGATTTCGACTGTGGCATTATGATTTCCGCCAGCCACAACCCCTACTACGACAATGGAATCAAACTGATCGACTGCTACGGCGAGAAAATGCCGGAGGAAACCCTGCTGCTGGTGGAGGATTATATCGACGGAAAGCTCCATGTGTTCGATAAGGACTGGCCTGAACTGCCCTTTGCTCGTCGTGAGCACATCGGCTGCACGGTGGACTACGTGGCAGGCCGTAACCGTTATATGGGCTATCTGATCTCTTTGGGTATCTACTCCTTCAAAGGTGTCAAGGTCGGCCTGGACTGCGCCAATGGTTCCAGCTGGAATATCGCTAAGAGCGTTTTCGATGCTCTGGGTGCAGATACCTACGTTATCAATAACAAGCCGAACGGTCTGAATATCAACAACAATGCTGGCTCCACCCACATCGAGGGTCTGCAGAAGTTTGTTGTGGAGAAGGGTTTGGATGTTGGTTTTGCCTTCGATGGTGACGCCGACCGCTGCCTGTGCGTGGACGAGAAGGGTAATGTCATCACTGGCGACCATATCCTGTATATCTATGGCTGCTATATGAAAGAGCGTGGCAAGCTGCTGACCAATACTGTGGTTACGACTGTCATGTCCAACTTTGGTCTGTACAAAGCGTTTGATGAGCAAGGTATCGGTTACGCCAAGACTGCTGTGGGCGACAAGTACGTATACGAGTACATGGCGAAGAACGGCTGTCGTATCGGTGGTGAGCAGAGTGGTCATATCATCTTCTCCAAATATGCCAGCACCGGCGATGGTATCTTAACCAGTTTGAAGATGATGGAAGTCATGCTGGCTAAGAAGAAGCCAATGAGTGAGCTGGCCGCACCGCTGAAGATTTATCCGCAGGTGTTGGAGAATGTCCGTGTGACTGATAAGAAGGCTGCACAGAGTGATCCGGCGGTGCAGGAAGCAGTGTCTAAGGTTGCTGAGGCTCTGGGCGATACCGGCCGTATTCTGGTGCGTGAGTCTGGCACTGAGCCGGTCGTTCGTGTGATGGTGGAAGCACCTGACCATGATACCTGCCAGAAGTATGTTGATGAAGTGGTCAATGTAATCTGCGAAAAGGGATATAAGGTATAAAGTCAATGACGACTCTGGCAGTGTCCGGAGTCGTTTTGTGTAAGTGGAAAAGTATCATAGAAAAATGAATAATAGGAGGGGCAAAACCTATGTGTGGAATCGTTGGTTTTACAGGAAACCGACAGGCAGCACCGATCCTGCTGGACGGTCTGTCAAAACTGGAATATAGAGGATATGACTCGGCTGGACTGGCTGTCCGTGACGGAGAAAATCTGGCACAGGTCGTGAAAGCGAAGGG
>QAKO01000117.1 GCA_003343765.1 Bacillota bacterium
CCGCAAGATAGCGCAGGACAGCCGGAGAATTTTCGTCGACTGTGATCACATCGTCCACATAAATGTTGTTCATTTCCGCCGTCATGGAAGAAGAAATGTATTTCAAAGGCACGTATTTGAGACTGTCAAGCATGGCGTTATCCATGGAAATACCGAAATATTCTCCCATTGAATCGAGCGTCATGGTTCCCGTGTCCAGGAAAGAGGAAAGAGCGGTGATGCCATAAGTCACGGGCAGATCGCCGATCCCGTTCGTGCAGATAAATAAGGGCGTTTCCGCATTTGCGGCAGAAGCATCCGCTTCCGTATAGGTGTAATCAAGGCGGTAAAGCGTTTCGTCGCTGTATTCGTTCTGAATGACAAATCCGCCGTTCGCGGAATCCACAACATAACCGTTTTCGTCCGTTTGCGTCGCAAGCACATAATAACTCTCGCCCGCTTGAATAAATTCTCCTTCGGAAGGCTGGGAATCCAGCTTTGCATAGAGGGGCGTGTAACGGTATTTTGCGGCGATCACGGGCAGGTTGTCGCTCCCGATCGGCTGAGCGGGCGTTATATCCTTATAGCCCTCTGCAAATTCGCCCGTCGTGTCGGTTTCGACAAGTGCGCGGATATACAATTTTTCGTTTTTGGCAAGGGCAAATTCCGCATTCCCGCTCGCTTCGTCCAAAGTATAGAGTGCGTCGCTGTTTTTTGTAAGCTGTGCATATGCGGTCGCGCCCGATTCGTTTGTTTTGCCGAGATAGAGTTTCTCTCCGTTATAAGTAAGATTGTTGCCGTCGGCCGCAATACCCTTCAGAGCGTAGATTCCCCGATTTTCCCAGGATACGATAGGAAACGTCTGTTCCGTTTCTCCGTCGGCGCCCGATACGGTTTCCGTATAAGTATCGGAAAATACTTCCGTGCGCGTGTAATAAGTATAGGGAGTTGCGCTCATGGAGAACGCTTTGTCGATGACTCCGTCTTTCGTGACCTGCGTATAGACGTTAAGCGGATTCTCTTCGTCTCCCGTGATGATATCGAGATCGGGAAGAGTGAAATTCAGCGTTTCGGACAGATCGTTCAGGGACGCCGTGATGATTAAAAGACTTGACAGATTGGAAGTCAGCTGATTGACGGCGGTCGAGTAGAGGACGTCGCGGTCTACCGCGAACAAACCGGCATTTTCAAGGTTATCCACGATGGAGTCCATTTTCTCGCCGAGAGCAGGGGAAATGTCCGCAAGCGTCTGCAAGCTGATCTCGCCGCTCAGCGCTTCGGAAACTTTCCCGATAAAATTCTCAATGGTATCGTCGTACGATTCGGAAATCCAGTTTTCCTGTCCGATCAGTCCCGCCAGCGTGCGAACTTTTACGTTTTTATATATCGCAAAGAGCGCACCGGCGATCGCACCGATAAAGATGACCAGTGTCAGAAAGATCGTGAGCAGTTTTCCGCCCAGACTGAATGTTGATTTGACCATATTTTCTTCTCCTTAATCCCGCAGTACGATAAACGTACATGCGCCGTTAATTTCATATTCCCCACATTCCTGAACGAGGAAAGTATCTCCTGCCGTAAAATCCTTTTCACCGCGCGCCCATTTGAAATGTCCGCTCCCTTCCAGAAAGCTGACCGTATCGGAAGCGTCGGTATAAAGTTTATAGCGGCGCGGCGAGCATATGTACAGGTTATTTCCCGATTTTCCCAGCCGCGCGCCCTGGACAGGCTTTTCCGAAAAAATAAAATCTGTTTCCTGCGGTAGTTCTCTTGTGAGATCGATTTTCGTGATTTTCATATTGCTATTATAATATATCTCCTGAAAAAAATCAATGCCTTTTATTGTTTAATTATGAAAAAACAAAGTAAAAATATGGTTGCAAAGGAAATAGTATTATCCTTTTAAGATTCGTCGAAACACGGTTTCGGACATTGTTTTTAAAATCCTGGTTGCAAACGTCTGCATGTGTTTCGGCTGTCGGGTGAAAAGCCGTACAAAAGCGGTGTGCAAAAGAAGCAACGGTATTTCAAGATAAAGCGAAAGTCTACGATGCGCTATTGTTATGGCGTTCGGCAGTTGAATGGAAAGCCGTACAAAAAGCGGCAAGCAGAAAAGCTGCCGTATTTTGTGACAAAGCGGAAATTTACGATTCGCTTTCGTCGTCGCCGCCGAGTAAAAGATTGGCGCGTTCGTCGGTAATTTCGGATACGTTCTTCAGTTTTTTGTCGATCGTGCGCGTTTTCTTAGCGGCGTTTTCGATGGTGTCCTGGGCTTCCTGCAGTTTTTTCTGCGCTTTTTCGAGAATCTGCACAAAGTTGCGGAATTCGTGGCGGAATGCGGATAGCAGTTCCCACAGTTCGCCCGAACGCTTTTCGATGGCTGCGGTCTTGTAGCCGATCTGAAGGGTAGTGAGCAAGGCACCGAGGTTGGTGGGGCCGCATGCCATGATGCGGCGGTTTGCAAAGTATTCCGCAAGTCCCGGCATTTTCAGACTCTCCGCGTAAAGACCTTCCAAAGGCAGGAACATGACCGCAAAATCCGCAGTGACGGGCGGAAGAATGTATTTTTTGGCGATCGTATCCGCCTGTAATTTGAGGGCGCGTTCGAGATTTTTTCCGGCGCGTTCGGCGGCGTCTTTATCGCCCGAATCGCTCGCATCGATGAGACGGCGGTATTCTTCGATCGGGAATTTGCTGTCGATGGGCAGATAAACCGTTTCGCCCTCTTTGGAAGGGAGAAGGATCGCGTATTCCACGACGGAATTGTCCAGCGGGTTGATCCGCACGTTGGCGCGGTACTGCTGGGGCGAAAGCATCTGTTCGAGAAGGGCCGAAAGCTGAACTTCGCCCCACGTTCCGCGCAGTTTGACGTTGGTGAACACCTTTTTGATATCCGCAACGCTCCCTGCAAGCTGCTGCACTTCGCCGATTCCCTTGTAGACCGCTTCCAGCCGCTCGTTTATAATGGAATAACTCTTATTCAGCCTGTTTTCCAGCGTTGTTGATAATTTTTCGTCCACGGTCTGGCGGATCTGTTCGAGGTTGTGCGCGTTTTGTTCGGTCATGTACTTGATTTCGCCTGTGACCATTCGCTGGATCTCGGCGAGCCTGCGCTCGGTATTTGCGTTGAGCGCTTCCAGTTTTTCCTGGATTCCTTTTAAGTTAGCGCTCTGCTGTTTGGACATGAAATCCATGTAATCCTGCGAAGTGCGCGCCGTTTGTTCGGCAATATAATTGGTTCGTTCCAGCATTTGTTCCAGACGCGAATTGTCTTGATTTTGATGGTACGTACCGTTATTTTTCTGATTTTTTAAGATAAAACCGCTCAGTATGAGCGACAAGGCGGCGCAGACCGCCGCGATAATGCTGAATATTTCCGTCATGCTTTTCCTCCGCTTTGATGTTCTTCCGAAAGCCGTGCCGCTTCCCGCAGAAGGGTATCCGTGCGGTTGCGCGAACCGTCGCAGGCGCAGAACAGCAAAAGGCTTTTCAGGATCTGCGCGCGCTGGTTTGCCGGTACAAAGTTCAGACTGTTTCCGCGCACGGCGAGCTGCCGAAGCGTGAACGGGACGTTTTCTTGCTGCATCTGCGCAAAGATCCTGTCCCATTTTAAGATTCCCGGGCAGACGTTCAGATCGTCCTTGCAGCCTGAATAATCCGCCTGCTTTAAAAGAAGCAAAAGGGGATACACGTCATAGTTTTTTACGATAAAGGTGCGGATCTTGCTTTCGCGCGCCTTTCCGTCCAGATCGTACATGTGCAAAAGGGTGAGCCTTGCCGCCGTGTCGATGGTCTTTTTCGGAGCTTTGAGCCGCTCGAGGATCTGCCGCACGATTTTTTCTCCCGCAACGTCGTGGCCGTGGTATTTCCCTGTTTCGGCATATACGGCAGGCTTTCCCGTATCGTGTAATAGCGCGGTCAGACGAATGCGGCTGTCCGAATATTTGCAGGCGCGGAAAGAGTGTTCCAGAACGTCGTGATCGTGAAAATCTTTGCGCTGCGGCATTCCTTTCCCTACCGCCAGTTCGGGCAGAATATAGTTGAGTATGTCCGTCCCTTCCAAAAGTTTCAGACCTTCGTAATGCGCGTATTTTCGTCCGTATTTTTCGTCTGCGTGCAGGATGAGCTGCAATTCCGCAAAAATCCGTTCCGCAGAAATCTTTGCAATGAGCGCCGCGTTGAATTTGGCCCCGAATATACATTCAAGATCGGGCGTAAACCCCAGCTGCGCCGAAAGCCGCGCCAGCCGCATGAGCCGCAGCCCGTCTTCGGAAAAAACTTCATCTGCCGCACGGGTCGTGGAAATACACCTGTTTTCTATGTCCGAAACCCCGCCCAGCGGATCTTCGATCTTTTCCGAGCGGAGATCATAATACACGGCGTTGCATTTGAAATCGCGGCGGCGTGCGTCCGTTTCAATGTCATCTGTGAATACGATTTTTTCGGGAGCATGTTCGCCGCGGCGGTAAACGTCCGTGCGGAAAGAAGTAAATTCAAATTTGTGCTTCCCGTCGCTCAGGTTGACCGTACCGGTATTCTTATACGTCCCGTTGACGGTGAATCCGTTGTCTGCCGCCAGTTTTGAAAACCTTTCGGCATCGCACGGGGCGCAGATGTCCCAGTCCTGCGAACAGGTTAAACCCGCCAGCGCGTCGCGTACCGCTCCGCCCACAAGATAGAGCGGAAAAGGTGCCGCATGCGCCAGATCGATCAGTTTTTGTGGTATTGTAAGCTGCATATGTTTCCTTTGCGCTGAAATCACGCCGATTTGACAAAATTTTTCTGTGCGTCTATTATAACAATTTTCAAAATAAATTGCAATCATGTGCGATTTATTATATAATAATAAGGTAATAAGCAAAATTTTTGGGTAAAAAGCAAAAGAGGAAACCAACGGATGCTCAATATCATTCTTAATCCGATGTCGGGAGAGGGAAAAAAGAAAAAACTGCATCGCCGCGCGTTGGCGCGTTTTGCCGAGCGGAAAGCGGAGTTTCGTGTGTTTGAGACGGAAAAACCCGGACAGGCGACCATTTTGGCGCACGATCTTTCGCAGGAAGGGGGCGATCTCGTCGTGATCGGCGGGGACGGAACCCTGCATGAAACGGTGTGCGGAATGACGAATTGACGGGCAACGATTTTGCGGCGGCGGCGGGGATCCCTCTGCAGCCGGAAGCGGCGGTGGATCTGATTCTCGATACGGAACCGAAGTTTACCGAATATATGCAAATGCCGCAGGGCGTGCGCGGCATCAATGTGGCGGGTACGGGCATCGATGTGGAAATTTTGCAGCGCTGCCGTGCTTCGAAAATACTGCGCGGAAAGTTTCAGTACATTGTCAGCCTGATCATATCGCTTTGCAAATTCAAGAATTATAAGATGAAGGTGCGCGTGAACGGGAAAGAGAGTTCTTATAATGCTCTGATCGCTTGTGTGGGCAACGGATACAGGATCGGCGGGGGAATCCCGATGTGCCCCGAAGCAAAACTGGGTGACGGTCTGCTGGATTTTGTGGTTGTGGACGACGTTAAAAAACTTGCCGTACCGCCCGCATTCATTAAGCTGATGAAGGGAAAAATCTTAAAAGAAAAATTTACTTTTTTTGAACGCTGCGAACACATTGAGATCGAACCCGAAAAACCTCTGACATTGCAGGTGGACGGGGAGTTGTATGACAATCTTCCGTTTATTGTGGATATTGTGAAAGATAAGTTGCGCATGTTCAGGGCATAGCGGGGCGCGGTGGACGCGTTCTGAGGGAGAAAAACATGGAATACGTCTATTTGTTGTTGCTGCTCGGCGTGGTGATCGCGTTGTGCGTGCTGATCAACCACATGACCGATCGGCTGAAAATACCTTCGCTGTTATTGTTTATCGGACTCGGGATCGTGTTCGGGGTGTTATTGCGCCCGAAAATCGGGAACTTTACAGATTATGCTCTTGGCAACGTCGTATGTTCGATATGTCTTGTGTTCGTGATTTTTTACGGCGGATTCGGAACGAACTATAAGGAAGCGAAGCCTGTTGCGCCGCGTGCGATGTTTCTCTCGTCGATCGGCACGGCTCTGACGGCGGGGATCACGGGCGCGGGAGTGTACGCAATCTTCCGTATTCTGCCGTTCGGTGGGATCGGCTGGGCGGAGAGCATGCTGATCGGGAGCGTATTGTGCTCCACGGATGCAGCTTCGGTTTTTAATATTCTGCGCTCGCGTCGGCTGAATCTGAAATACAGGACTTCGTCTTTATTGGAAATGGAATCTGGCTCCAACGATCCCGTGTCGTACATGCTGACGGCGGTTTTTGTCGCGGTGATCATGGCACAGCGCGGCGCGGGGAGTGCGGTCGGCGGCTGGCAGATTTTCGGGATGCTGTGCGCGCAGATCGGATTCGGTGCTCTTTCGGGAATTTTATTCGGAATCTTGGGGATCGCGGTTTTAAAGCGGTTTTCGCTGTCGATGGGGCAGAGCAGTACGATTTTTATTATTGCCTTGGCGATGATGGCGTATGCAATGCCGTCGGTGCTTCCCGGACTTTGGGCGGGGAACGGATATCTGGCGGCGTATATTTGCGGGATCATGCTCGGGAATTCGCACATTGCGCAAAAGCGCGATGCGGTACGTTTTTTTGACGCACTGACGGGCGTTGCGCAGATGGTGATATTTTTCCTGCTCGGACTTTTGGCGACGCCCGAATGGCTGATCCGTCTGCAGGTGATTGTGCCTGCATTGCTGATTTTTTTGTTCATGACGCTGATTTCACGCCCTGTAGCGATTTCGGCATTGCTTTTGCCTTTCCGTGCGAAAGGCAATCAGATCTTTGTTGTATCGTGGGCAGGGCTGCGCGGCGTTGCGTCCGTTGTTTTCGCCGTGTATGCGGTCGGGTTGATCGGGGAAGAATATCTCCCATATGATCTTTTTTCCATCGTATTCTGCGTGGTTTTGCTCTCGATGCTCGTGCAGGGTACGCTGTTGCCGCTTTTATCCAAAAAGTCTGACATGATCGCGCCTGGCGGCGACGTTCTGCGTACGTTCAACGATTACCAGGAAGAAGGTTCGGTCAGTTTTGTTAAGATCGTGGTGAGTGAACATCACCCGTGGGCAGGGAAAAAACTCAAAGACTGTGTAATGCCGCGCGAGTTTCTGATTGTGCTGATCGTGCGCGGCGAAGAAGTGCTTGTCCCGAACGGGGAAACGCAGGTGAATGCGGGCGACTTACTGGTTACGGCCGCGCCCGAATTTGAAAACCACGAGGAGTTCGGAATGTATGAAGAATATGTCGGCGATGGGCATGCGTATGCAGGGAAAGCGATCAAAGATCTGAATCTGCCGCAAGGCGTCCTGATCGCCATGATCAAGCGCGGCGGCGGTACAGTCATTCCGTACGGAGCGACTGAGTTGCAGTGTGGCGATACCCTCGTCTGCATACGATTGATGTAAATTATTCTTGTATTTTTACAGGCGCATCCCGCACAATGCCGTGCGGGATGCGCCTGTTCTTGCAAAAACCGCTTTTCAAACGGATGGCGAGCGGGCATATATCGCAAGCATCTGAAATAGGGCTGAGAAAGAATACAGTCGGATAAAAACTTGAAATTTTTGGTATAACGCGACTGCTTTTTACAGACAGAAAAGAAAGGCGGCAGGTTTTGCAACCTGCCGCCTTTCTTGGTTCAGTGTATTTCTCGCATCTGCTCCCATAGGAGCAGTGTAAAAGAAAACGAATGGATATAATTTCGGCTTCCTGCTTTTCTGCCGTGAAAAGTCAGAAATTTAATTAAAATCCCCCGCAGTTTACTTGGCTAAAAGCCTTTTAAGGGATTCGCCGATCCGTCGGCGAAAAAATATTTTTGCGAAAGGGGAACATTATTTTTGGTCTACGCCGTCGGGGGTAAAGATATACATATCTTTTTGCAGGAGTGCCATGCCGCCGCCGAGTGCGTAGATCGCACCGCTGAGCATATCGGTCACGCGCGTCGCGGTGGAATCGCTCAGTTCGTTCACATAAACGATGACGGTCAGATTGTCCTTGAATCGATCGATGATCTCTTCGACGTCCGCAAAAGATCTGGGACGGCGTATCTGCATGGGGCGGCTGCCTTCTTCGCGGCTGAAATGCTGTTTTGCGGGCAGAGCTTCTCCGGGAATCGACCGTTTTTTAAATTCGTTCTTTTGTCTGAAACTATCAAACAATCCCATGTCTCCCCCTTGCTTTGATCAGTCGTTGACAGGAGCCTGTATTTTTCTGGGGCCGAACAGGGAAGTTCCCAGACGGACCATGTTGCTGCCGCATTCCACGCACAGTTTCCAGTCTCCGCTCATGCCCATCGAAAGATGACAGATATTCTTATCCTGCTCCTTTATTGTATCATAAATTTCGCGCATAGACAAGCATAATGAGCGTAAATGTTGCGTATCTTCGCAAATTGGCAGCATTCCCATCAGTCCGCGAATACGGATATTGGGATACTTTACCAATTTCTGATAAGCGTCCTGCACATTTTCAAGGGAAAACCCGCTTTTGGAAAGTTCGTTGCCGATGTTTACTTCGATCAGACAATCGGCTGTCCAGTTTGCTTTTTCCGCACGCTTTTGCAATTCTTCTGCCAGATCAAAGCGGTCGAGCGAATGGATCAGATAACATTTCCCGATCAGGTATTTGATTTTATTTGTCTGCAGATGTCCGATAAAATGACGGTTTGCCCCGCGGACAAGGTCGAACTTGTCCCGAAATTCCTGTACCTTGTTTTCTCCGATGTCCGTAATGCCTGCGGCGATCGCTTCGTTGATTTCTTCGGGAGTGCGCGTCTTGGTCGCGGCAACAAGCGTTATTTTTTCTCCGTAAGGGTTTCCGTTTGCAATTTCAGCGAGCGTTTTCTTTACGTTATCTGCTATCATACAGCCGCCTCGGTTGAATATTTTTCTGATATTATTATACCGCACAAAAGGGACGCCTGTCAACCGCACAAAATATCTGTATGTTTTCGGGTGCAGAAAAATGTCATGATGGTTGCAAGCGATACAAAAATATGATAGAATACAAGGCGGAAGATACGGATTCTAGGATTAAAAAGGAGAGAATATCAAATGAAAAAATACGAGTACATGACGGCAGATCTGGGAGCGGAGCCGTCCTTTAACGTTCATAAAAAGATGGAGAGGTATATTGAAAAGCTGAACGAATACGGCAGACAGGGCTGGCGGCTGATTTCCGGGACGGATGATTGGAAATATTCAGTCTTTGAGCGTGAAATCGAAGATACGGAGAAATAATTTTTGTTTGTGATACGTCAAAGAGCGCAAAGATTGTGAGCTTTGCGCTCTTTGACAGAAAAGACGAGAAAGAATGATATGCGTGTCATGTATTCTTGTAAGAAAATCCGAAGCGCCGCCGTCTGCAAAAGATTTCGCAGACGGCGGCGCCGCTTTATTTGTCTGGCAAAGAAAATACTCAAAATGATGTTGTTGTATTTCCGAAATTTATCAGATCCTTTCGAGAATGAGTTTGGTCATTTCGCTTCCTTTGACCTGTGTTTTGCCTTCGCTCATGATATCGGCGGTGCGGTAACCTGCGTCCAGCACGTCGTTGACGGCTTTTTCGATGGCTTCCGCTTCTTTCATCATATCGAAAGAGTCGCGCAGCATCATAGCCGCGGAAAGGATGGTCGCGATCGGGTTGGCAAGGTCTTTGCCTGCGATGTCGGGTGCGGAACCGTGAATGGGTTCGTACAGCCCGCGTTTGGTCGCACCCAGCGAAGAGGAGGCGAGCATGCCGATGGAACCCGTGATCATGGCCGCTTCGTCGGAGAGGATATCGCCGAAAATGTTGGAAGTAAGCACAACGTCGAACTGCGACGGGTTTTTCACGAGCTGCATGGCGGTATTGTCCACGAGCATATCGGTCAGTTCCACGTCGGGGTAATCTTTTGCGACTTCGTGCACGACTTCTCTCCACAGACGGGAAGATTCCAGCACGTTTGCCTTGTCGATCGAGGTAACGTGATGGCGGCGTTTGCGCGCCAGCTCGAAAGCGATCTTTGCGATGCGTTTAACTTCTTCCACGCTGTATTTTTCGGTGTCGTAAGCAAATTCGCCGCCTTCGCCGACGCCTCTGCCGCGTTCACCGAAATAGATCCCGCCGATCAGTTCGCGTACGACGACCATATCAATACCTTTTTCTGCGATGTCTTTGCGGAGCGGACAAGCGCCTGCTAGGGCAGGGAAAAGTTTGGCGGGGCGCAGGTTGGAATACAGTCCGAGCGCCGCGCGGATCTTTAAAAGTCCCGCTTCGGGACGAAGGTGTCCCGGAAGATTTTCGATGCGTTTGTCGCCGACGGCTCCGCCCACTGCGCCGAGCAGAACGCTGTCGGATGCGAGACAGCGGTCGATCGTGTACTGGGGCAGGGGTTCGCCCGTCTTTTCGATGGCGCAAACGCCCATCAAAAGCTGTTCGAATTCAAATTCATGCCCGAATTTTTCGCCGATTTTGTTCATTACCGCAATGGCTGCGTCCGTGATCTCGGGGCCGATTCCGTCGCCCGCGAGTACTGCTATATGTTTTTTCATAAAAACACCTCAATATTCAATGAATTGTATATGTTGTTTATTTTGCCGCTTTGATGGAAGCGATCAGGCCGCCTTTGTCGATGATATTCTGAATAAATTCGGGGAAAGGTTCCGCCTTGAAGGTCTTGCCAGTCGTTTCGTTGACGATCTCGCCCTTGGAAAGGTCGCAGGATACGACGTCGCCCGCTTTGATGTTGGCAACCGCTTCGGGACATTCGAGAATGGGAAGCCCGATGTTGATGGAGTTGCGGTAGAAAATGCGCGCAAAGGAATTGGCGATGACCAGCGAAATGCCGCTTGCTTTGATGGCGATAGGGGCGTGTTCGCGGGAAGAGCCGCAGCCGAAGTTATCCTGTGCGACCATTATGTCGCCTTTTTTGACTTTCTTTACGAAATCTTTGTCAATGTCTTCCATGCAGTGGGAAGCAAGCTCCGTTTCCGAAGTCGTGTTCAGATACCGTGCCGGAATGATAACGTCTGTATCGACGTCGTTGCCGTATTTGAAAACAGTGCCTTTAACTGTCATAATAGTCTCCTGATTTTAAAATTTCATAGATCCGCCGTTTGTGGCAGTGGAATCGTCTTTGCTTTGAAAAACGATCAGACTTCGTCGGGGGTAGCGATCTTTCCTGCGATCGCGCTTGCCGCCGCCACATAAGGGGAAGCAAGGTATACTTCGCTGTCAACGTGACCCATGCGCCCGACAAAATTGCGGTTCGTGGTTGCAACGGCACGTTCGCCCGCCGCGAGAATACCCATATGTCCGCCAAGGCACGGCCCGCAGGTCGGTGTGGAAACCACGGCGCCCGCGTCGATAAACACGTCAAACAATCCTTCGTGCATCGCCTGTTTCCAGATGGTGTTGGTTGCGGGGATCACGATGCAGCGCACGCCTTTCGCAACGTGTTTGCCTTTGAGAATTTCCGCCGCGATGCGCAGGTCGGAAATATGTCCGTTCGTGCAGGATCCGATCACGACCTGGTCGATCTTCACGTCGCCCCACTCTTCGGGTGTTCTTGTGTTTTCGGGCAGGTGAGGGAAAGAAACGGTGGGTTTGAGCGTTGCAAGATCTACTTCGATCACGCGTTCGTATTCCGCATCCGCATCCGCTTCAAATACGCGGATCTCGCGCTTGAATCTGCCGTTGAGATATTCGCGCGTCACGTCGTCCACGGGGAAAATTCCGTTCTTTGCGCCCGCTTCGATCGCCATGTTGCAGATGGTGAAGCGGTCATCGATGGAAAGGTACTGAATTCCGTCGCCGACAAATTCCATCGATTTATACAGCGCGCCGTCCACGCCGATCAGCCCGATGATGTGCAGGATAATGTCTTTGCCGCAGATGTATTTTGCGGGTTTGTTTTTCAGCACGAATTTGATCGCGGAAGGAACTTTGAACCAGCATTTATTGCTCATCATGCCCGCCGCCATGTCCGTGGAACCGACACCCGTCGAAAATGCGCCGAGTGCGCCGTAGGTGCAGGTATGGCTGTCCGCACCGATCACGAGATCCCCCGCGCCGACCAGTCCCTGTTCGGGCAGAAGTGCGTGTTCGATTCCCATGCGTCCCACGTCAAAGAAATTGTCAACTCCGAATTTGTTTGCAAAATTACGCACCGTCTTGACCTGTTCCGCCGCCTTGATGTCCTTGTTCGGCGTAAAGTGATCCATGACCATGCTCACCCGCTCGGGGCATTTGATGCAGGAAAATCCTGCCTTTTCAAATTCTTTTACAGCCACGGGCGAGGTGATGTCGTTGCCGAGTACCATGTCCAGCTCTGCGTTGATCAGTTGTCCCGCCTTCACGCTCTCGAGTCCTGCATGGTAGGCAAGTATCTTCTGAGACATTGTCATTCCCATAGAAATTGTATCTCCTTCGAAAAAAATCATTTTTCCATTGCTTTTTTGTTGCTCTATTATATCACATATGATATAATTTGTAAACGATTTATAAAATAGATAATTTTAATTATGCTAATCGGTATTTTCGATTGCAGGGGAGGCGGGAATGAACAGTGAATCGATCAAGACGTTTATCATGCTTTCCAAGCTGAAAAATTTTACGCGCACGGCGGAGCGGATGTATGTGACGCAAAGTACCGTCACAAACCGCATTGCGGAGCTGGAGAACGAGACGGGGCAGAAACTTTTCACGCGGAAGCAGGGCGGGGTAGAGCTGACGGAAGAAGGTCAGTTATTTTTGAGTTATGCATTGCGCATCAACGATCTGGAAGAAAGTTTTATCCGCGAGGTGAACTCGGCTGCGCGGTATGAAAAACAGCTGCGCGTCGGGGCGATCAATGCGGTGTATGAAAGCAGTTTGTATCCGCTTCTGAGCGGATTTTTCCGAAAACATAAGGATGTGGCACTGAAAGTGGTTCTCGGGCATTCGCTGGATCTGTTGCAGATGCTGCAGGACAATATTCTGGACGTGGCGTTTTCCTATCTTCCGCTGAAAAAGACCGGCTTTTTAAGCCGTCGGTTCTCTACGGATAAACTGGTGCTTCTGGCGTCGCCGTCGATCAATATGTACAAAAACGGGATTCATAAGGAAGAGCTCGCTTCCTGCGAGTACCTGATGTGCAATTTTACGTTCGGGGAGGCAGGCGAGTTTATCCGCTCACTGTTTCCGCCGCGGCACGCGTTCCGTTTCGAGATCGACAACAGCGGCAAGATGATCGAATATCTTCTGGGCAGACACGGTTACAGCTTCCTGCCGCAGAAAATGGCGGAAAAAGAGATCGCAAGCGGCGCGCTCGAAGTGATCCGCCCGCTGGATTTTACCGTTCCCGAAGTGGTGAGCTATTGCGTCTGCCGCCGCGGCAATGAGCTGGCGGAATCCTTGCTCGGCTCTCTGTAA
>QAKO01000101.1 GCA_003343765.1 Bacillota bacterium
TTGTCCGTGCTGGCAAGTTATTTTGAACAGGAATCGCGGTATAAGATCGAAAAAGGCGATTATATTCTGCGTGTCGGCAATTCCAGCGAAGACTTGCAGACGGCGGCCGCAGTACGGTTCAAGGAAACCGTCACGACGGAAATCTGTAAAAAAATATCCGAAGCGCGGGTGGAAATCCCGGAATTTTTGACGCCTGCGGCATTGCAGGCTGATTCGGAGCCTGTCGTTGTGGAATATACGGGCGGTATCGTTATGCGCAGAAACGAATATACGTACCAACCGAAATTCGACCAAAGAACGGAAGAGATATATAAAAAGTTCAATGCTCGGGACAAAGCGCGTCTGGTTACGGGAGCGGGGTATTTCGGAAAAACGTACAATCAGACGTTCGGTGCCGTCGGAAAGACGACTTCAAGGCTTTTGAAGAAAGGGATCCCGAATATCTGTATGTGTGACGGGCCGCAGGGACTGAATCTGACGCCTCGTGCCGTGGAAGGAAAGAATCAATGGTTCACGGTGCCTGTCGTGCCTCAGAATCTGCGTTACGGGGTGCTGAAAAAGCTGTTGAATTTGTTTACCCCGAAGGAAAAGGCGGAAAGTTCGGTCTATTATCAATATTGTACGCAATGGCCCTGCGAGACGTTGCTTGCGCAGACTTGGGATTGCGGCTTGCTGTATGAAATGGGCAGGGCGACAGGGTCAGAGCTTTTGGAAACAGGGGTAACGCTCTGGTTGGCACCCGGTATGAATCTTCACAGGAATCCGCTGTGCGGGCGTAATTTTGAATACTATTCGGAAGATCCGCTTCTGACGGGAAAATTAGCGGCATCCTTGTCACAGGGAGTCAATTCTTGCGGCGGAATTGGGGTAACGTACAAGCATTTTGCGTGTAACGATCGGGAAGAAGAGCGGCAGCGTATGTCGGTGGAAATTTCGGAACGGGCGCTTCGGGAGACGCATCTGAAAGGCTTTGAGATCGCGGTGAAAGAAGGAAACCCGAAAGCGGTCATGACATCGTATAACCGCATCAACGGCGCTTATGTGTCGAATACACGCGAATTGTGTGTGGATGTCTTGCGGTGCGAATGGGGCTTTTCGGGGTTGGTCATGACGGACTGGTTTGCTACGGGACGGGATACGGCTGCGGCCGAAGAATGTGTGCCCGCGGGAAATGATCTTGTTATGCCAGGTTCCGTTCAAACGCGTAAGAAAGTTTTGCGCGCATATAAAAAAGGGAAAATTCGGGAAAAAGATATGGCTGTTTCCTGTAAACTCATCCTTAAAACCATTATGGAAAGTGCCGTATATACGGACGGGAGAAAGCCTGAATAAAGTCCCGTAGAAGTTTTCGAGCATTTCATGGTTTTGAAAGTGATAAAATTTTATCAAAAAACTGCGTGAATAAAAGATTTCCGTGGATGCGTATCGGGTTACAAACGGATGGAACGCGAAAGAATGTTAAAGGCTTGTGCGGAGGGGGAGGAAAAGATGTATCAGCCGACGTTGTTTGAAAATAATCGGGCGGAGCCGTTGGCGGCGCGTCTGCGTCCGCGCGACCTTTCTGAATTCTGCGGGCAGAACCATCTGCTCGGGGAAGGAAAAGTTCTGCGGCGGCTGATCGAAAACGATTCGATCGGGTCGATGATTTTTTGGGGTCCGCCCGGTGTAGGCAAAACAACGTTGGCGCGGATCATTGCAAACCGAACAAAAGCCAAATTTATTGATTTTTCTGCGGTTACGAGCGGGATCAAAGAAATCAGGCAAGTCATGGAAGAAGCCGAAAAGGGAAGGCGGTTCGGCGAAAAGACTATTCTCTTTGTGGATGAAATTCATCGTTTCAACAAAGCGCAGCAGGATGCGTTTTTGCCGTATGTGGAAAAGGGGAGTATCATCCTGATCGGTGCGACCACGGAAAATCCTTCGTTTGAGGTCAACGGGGCGTTGCTTTCGAGATGCAAGGTATTTGTCCTGCAGGCGCTCAGTACAGAGGAATTGGTGGGACTTTTGAAGCGGGCTTTGAGCGATGAACGGGGCTTCGGCAATGAGCAAGTCGAAATTTCGGAAGAATTGATCCGTGCGATCGCGAATTTTGCGAACGGGGATGCCCGTTCCGCGCTTTCTACACTGGAAATGGCGGTTCTGAACGGGGATCACAAAGGGGAAAAGACATCTGTTACAAAAGAGACGGTGGAACAGTGCATTTCCAGAAAATCGCTGCTTTACGACAAAAACGGAGAAGAGCATTACAACCTGATTTCCGCTCTGCATAAATCGATGCGCAATTCCGATCCGGATGCGGCGGTATACTGGCTAGCGCGGATGTTGGAGGCAGGCGAAGATCCGCTGTACATAGCGAGGCGCGTGACCCGATTTGCGAGCGAAGATGTGGGGTTGGCGGATCCTCGTGCGCTGGAGATCGCTGTGGCTGCCTATCAGGCGTGTCATCTGATCGGCATGCCGGAATGTACGGTACATCTGACACAGGCTGTCGTATATATGTCGCTGGCGCCGAAGTCGAACGCCCTGTATGTTGCGTACGGGAGGGCAAGAAAGGATGCACTTGCGCAGCTGTCCGAACCTGTTCCGCTTGTGATACGCAATGCACCGACGAAGCTGATGAAAGAGTTGGATTACGGTAAGGGTTATCAATATGCGCATGATACGGATGATAAATTGACCGATATGCAATGTTTGCCCGATTCTCTGATCGGCAGGGAGTATTACACGCCGACAGAAGAAGGCCAGGAGATAAAATTCAAAGCGCGGCTTCAGGATATCAAGGACTGGAAAAAATTACATGGGAAAAAATAGAAAAAATTTTTTCGGAAATACAGATACAGGAGAAAAGAGAAATGAATAAGACGGCGGTCGTATATTTTTCGCACAGCGGGATGAATTATGCCAAGGGCAGGATTGTTCGACTGGAAAAAGGCAATACGAAAGTCGCAGCCGAAAAGATAGCGGGTTATTGCGGCGCGGCGTTATTTGAATTAAAAGAAGCGGATGCGTATCCGGAAGATTACAGAGAATGCGTGGAGAGAGCGAAGCGGGAAATGCAGGCGGATGCAAGGCCTGCCTTGAAGGAATATGTTGATGTTTCCGCGTATGACAAAATTTTTCTGGGCTATCCGAACTGGTGCGGTACGATGCCGAAGATCGTATGGACTTTTCTGGAACGCGCTGATTTTGCGGGCAAGAAAATTTATCCGTTCTGCACAAATGAAGGAAGCGGCGCGGGCAGGAGCGGACAGGACATCATAAAACTGTGTCCTGATGCGACGGTTTCGGAAGTGCTGCCTATCCGCGGTTCCGACGTTGCTGCCTCGGACGGATTGTTGCGGGATTGGGTTGAGAAAATTTTGACAAAGACGGGATACGAGAACTGAAATTGCGAGCCGACCAGGTGATGCGGTTTTAAAAGTCACTGTTAAAAAGTGTAATATTTTTTATTGACGTTTGTATTGATTTATGATATATTGAAAAGGTCAAATGCTGAGAAAGAAGGGTGGATTTTATGGGTTTATCTCTTTCGCAGAGTTATTTTCTTTGTGGTTTAAATAAAAAGGGAAAAATTTCTCCGCGGAAAACGGAAACGGTTGTAAGTATGACTGCTTCCGTAGTGGTTGAACTTTTGCTGGAGAATGTTTTTTCCTGCGAAAAAAAACGCTTAAAGGCGAACTGTGCATTGCCGGAAAACAGGGGATATCTTGTATCTGTCTATGAATTTGTCAAGGCAAAACAACCGGTGAAGGTAGAAAAAGTGATCGAACATTATGGCCTTACTTTTTCGGGAAAATATATGCGTGCTGTGACGGACAGTATCGGAAATTCTTTGTCGTCGGCGGGTTATGTCAGCAAGAAGAAAGCGGGTTTTTTTCGGAACAAAAATGCGTATATTCCTGATCCGAAAGCGGTAGAAGAGGCTGTATTGCCGCTACGGGCTGAGTTTCTGGAAGGAAGCGAGTTGACGGCGGAAACGGTTGTGCTGGCAGTACTTTTGGATAAGTGCGGGAATCTGAAACGATATTTTACGTCCAGAGGAAGAAAGATCATCCGAAAACGGCTGAAAGAAATCAGGAATACACCACAGTATGAGATCGTACAAAAAGCCGTGGCGTGTACAGATGTTTTCTTGGAATGGATCAATCTGCATACAAAATGACGGAAAGAACATATTCCGATGCAATACGAATGAAGCAGACTATGTTCGTTACACTCTTTATTCTGAACTTAAATCGATCACTTCGGAAAAGAAAACGTCGCGGAGCGGCGAGGCTCGCTATGCTGAAAAAGACAGGCGATTGATGGCAGCTGCGATGGGCGGTTTGCCTGCCGAGGGGAAATTTTATCTGTCAATAAATTTTGAACAGATGGAACGATTCGTCCTGTTTTCCGATTTTTTGATTTTTACTGCCGGGCGCAGCAGATAAAGGAAAAGAGTATAATGTGCGATCAACCCCGCGCAAATTGTTTTTTTTGAATTTTTATAGTATCGGGGTATGGTTGGAGCAATAATTTCGCGGCGAAATTGAAAAACTGTTATTTGGAATGATAATGTAGACAAAGAAATAAAAAAGCAAGGCGCGCAAATTTTTTTGCGCGCCTTGCTTTTTTACTGATAAAATTTTGAGTGATTCTTTAAACGTTAAAGCGGAACAGAACGACGTCTCCGTCCTTGATGACGTAATCTTTGCCTTCCGAACGGACTTTTCCTTTTTCCTTTGCGGCGTTGTAATTACCGCATTCGAGGAGAGTCTGCCAGTCCACGACTTCGGCGCGGATAAATCCTTTTTCGAAGTCGGTGTGAATCTTTCCGGCTGCCTGCGGCGCTTTTGTGCCTTTGGTGATCGTCCAGGCGCGCGTTTCTTTTTCGCCTGCCGTAAGGTAGCTGATGAGGCCGAGCAGGGAATAGGATTTTTTGATCAGGCGGGAAAGTCCGCTTTCGGTAAGCCCGAGTTCTTCCAGGAACATCTGTGCTTCATCGGGCGGAAGTTGGGAAAGTTCTTCTTCTGTTTTTGCGCAGATGACGAGCACTTCACTTCCTTCTTTTGCGGCAAATTCTTCTACCTGCTTTACGAACGGCAGATCTGCGTCGGATTTGCCCATATCCTTTTCGGAGATATTGGCGGCATAGATGACGGGCTTGGAAGTGAGCAGGAACAAATTCTGCATAAATTCCTGTTCTTCGTCGGAAATCTGCATGGTTCTGGCGCACTGTTCTTTGGAAAGATGGTCGTAAACTTTCTGCAAAAATTCAGCTTCGGCGAGGAATTTTTTATCGCCGCCTTTGGCGGAATTCTTGGCGCGGTCGAGCCGCCTTTGAACGGTTTCCATGTCCGAGAGAATGAGCTCGAGATTGATCGTGCCGATATCGCGAACGGGATCGATGGAGTTTTCGACGTGTGTAATGTTTTCGTCTTCGAAGCAGCGCACGACATGGACGATCGCGTCGACTTCGCGGATATGGGAAAGGAATTTATTCCCCAGTCCTTCGCCGTGCGATGCGCCCTTGACAAGTCCCGCAATGTCGACAAATTCGATGACGGCAGGCGTAATTTTTTTGCTGTCGTAGAGGGCGGCGAGCTTGTCCAGCCGTTCATCGGGAACGGCGACGACGCCGACGTTGGGTTCGATGGTGCAGAAAGGATAATTGGCGGCTTCTGCGCCCGCATGCGTGATGGCGTTAAAGAGTGTGGATTTTCCGACGTTCGGAAGACCGACGACACCTAATTTCATGATAAATACCTCTGTGCAGTGTACGGCATGGGGACCGTGCAGTGTTCATACTTCTTTTATTATAATACAAAAAAGAAAATAATCAAAATAAAAGGCGGGGCAAAAGCTGAAAAAGTTGTCAAAAAGCTGAATTTATGATAAACTTGTAAAGAACGAACACAAAACAGAGGTAGTTATGGATTTTAAAAGACACATTGCCGCGCATATACAGGCGGGAGAATTGAGTGAAGATGAAATTTATTCGATGCTGGCATTGCCGCCGAATACGGAGATGGGGGATTTTGCCTTGCCGTGTTTTCGGCTTGCGAAGACGATGCGGAAAGCGCCCGTGCTGATCGCGCAGGAAATTGCGGACAATTATAAAAAAGATGACGTCGTATCCCAAGTGAGTGCGGTAAACGGGTATGTGAATTTCAAGATAAACCGTGCCGTATGGGCGGAGCAGACGTTGGGACGGATATTTGCGGAGCGTGAAAAGTACGGTTCGTCGGAAGAAGGGCAGGGCAGGACTGTCTGTATCGACTATTCTTCTGTGAATATAGCGAAGCCTTTTCATATCGGGCATTTGTCGACGACGGTACTGGGCAGTTCGCTTTACAAGCTGCATAAATTTTTGGGATATAACCCCGTCGGGATCAATCATTTAGGGGATTACGGCACGCAGTTCGGAAAGCTGATCTCGGCGTATAAGCGTTGGGGGAAGAAAGAGGATATAGAAGAAGGCGGGCTTCGCGCGCTGAACGCTCTGTATGTGCGTTTTCATGAAGAAGCGGAAAAAGATCCGTCGCTGAATGACGAAGCGCGCTCATTTTTCAAAAAGATCGAAGAAAAAGACGAAGAGAGCGTAGCACTTTTCAACTGGTTCAAGGAACTGACTCTGAAAGATGTGGGCAGGATCTATGAAATGCTGGACGTGCATTTTGACAGTTGGGCAGGCGAGAGCTTTTACAATGATAAAATGCAGCCGGTGATCGACGAATTGCGTAAAAAGGGGCTTTTGAAAGAGAGTGAAGGCGCGCAGATCGTGGATCTGGAAGAATACGGAATGCCGCCGTGCATTATACTGCGTTCGGACGGGGCATCTTTGTACGCCACACGCGATATTGCCGCGGCGATCTACCGCAAAAATACGTATGATTTTTATAAGTGCCTGTACGTTGTTGCGTATCAGCAGAATCTGCATTTTAGGCAGTTTTTCAAGGTATTGGAACTGATGGGCAAGGAATGGGCGAAAGATCTTGTACACGTCGCATACGGCATGGTGTCGCTGGAAGACGGATCGATGTCCACGCGCAAGGGAAAAGTTGTATATTTGGAAGACGTCATACAAAAATGCGTGCAAAAAGCATTGGCGATCATTACGGAAAAGAATCCTTCGCTGGAGAACAAAGAAGCCATTGCCAAGACGGTCGGTGTGGGGGCGGTTATTTTCGGTGCGCTGTATAATAACAAGATCAAGGATATCACATTCTCATACGATAAAGTGCTGAACTTTGAAGGCGAGACATCGTGTTATGTGCAGTATACCTGTGCGCGCGCGAACAGTGTGCTGGAGAAAGGCGGAAAATCTGCGTCCTGGAAAGCGGGAGAGATCTGTCCGCAGGAATTTGAGCTTGTCAAGCGGCTGGCGGATCTGCCGAACGTACTGCACGATGCGTTGGAAAAATACGAACCCTGCCTGATTGCGCGCTATGCTGTGGATCTGGCGCAGGTGTATAATAAATTCTATTTTGACTGTTCGATCCTGAATGCGGAGAAAGAAACGCGGGAATTTCGTCTGGCGTTGACGGAAGCGACGCTGATCACGTTGAAGAATGCGTTGGGACTGTTGGGGATCGGTGTGCCGGAGAAGATGTAAAGGAAGACTGACGGGCGAACATATGATAAAAGCGGTCATTTTTGATTTGGACGGAACGGTACTTGACACATTGCCGGATCTGAATGCGTGCATGAATGCGGCGCTGGAGGAATACGGCTGTCCGAAGATCACGTTGGAACAGACGCGGGCGTATGTAGGGCATGGCGGTCTGCAATTTGCGGAGTGCGCGTTGCCGGAAGAAAAGCGCGGTCAGGCGGAATATTTTTATCGGAATGTTTACTGTCCGATCCATTTTAGCTGTAAAAACGAACATACAGTGACGTTTCCGCAGGAAAAAGAGTGTATGGACGCACTGAAAGATGCGGGAATAAAACTTGCGGTGGTTACGAACAAATCACAGCGGGCGGCGGATGTTTTAGGAAAGACGCTTTTAAAAGATTTCGGTTTTGACGTGATTTTCGGGAATCGGGACGGGATCCCGGTCAAGCCGGATCCGACGAGCACGCGCATGGTTTTGAAGGAACTTGGGGTTTCGGAAAGTGAAGCGGTGTTTGTAGGGGACGGTGACACGGATGTGCAGACGGCTCGCAATGCCGGTATGCGCAGCGTGAGCGTACTATGGGGATACCGCACGAAAGAGGAGCTTTTGGAAGCAGGTGCGGAACGGTTTGCCGATACGTTTCCGCAATTAAAAGATATACTTCTCGGTATGTAAGAAACGATCGGAGAGCGCAAAAATTTTGCGCTCTCCGATCGTTTTTCCTTTTAAATAATGATAAGATGCGTAATAACCAGAGTATTGCGTCACACATACCACACATACCGAACGTCTTTTTCGCAGGTTTCGGATATGTTTTGCGGCGAAAAGGGCGTTTGCCGGCTGTGCATCGGAAAGGTATGAAAAGAACTGGCAGGATGCAGGAGCCGTTGCGGCTGGTCGTGATCAGGTTTGTGGCGGCGGCAGAATATCGGGAGTGTCGTTTGGGAAAAGTTTTGCATAATCTTTTTCGATATCGTCAAAGGTTTTCAGATAACAGCGAAAAAATCCGCGTGTATCGGGTTGGATGAAAGATTTTTCGGGCAAAGGCATTTGTTCGATTTCGTGCAGGCGGTAATCGCCGTTGACTTTCCAGCCTTCTAAAAGACCGATGTGTATGGCGTTTGCAGGGCAGAAAAAGGAACAGCGCATGCACATATCGCAGCGATGCGAGAAGCGTATTTTTCCTTTTTCAAATCGGATATTGTTCTCCGGGCAATCGCGGACGCATTTCATACAGCGGATGCAGGAATTCATATCGGCGCGGTAGAAGAAAGAATTGACGGCGCCGCCCGCTTTCTGCATAGAAACGACAGCGGAAGCGAGTTTATAGATCCGCTTGGCGGGAATTTTCCTTACATATCCGGATTCCAATTCGCGGCACATGATTTTCAGAAGTTTAAAATCTTTATCTAAAATTTCGCGGACAAGATTTTTGTCAAAAGCGAAGTGGATATTATAGGGCATGACGAAATGATATTCTCCCGCAAAGACGGCTTTTCTTTTTTTCATGAGTCGCAGGAGAATGCGGCTGGAAGCGTTGTTTACGGCAAACGTTTCTCCGCTGTTTTTATAAATAAAGAATTTCTGCCTTGCTGATATATTTAATTTTCGGACGTATCGATTGAACGGCAGGGGTGAGTTGAACCCGTAAATGGGGTAGCCGAACCCGATCAGGTCATAGCCTTCCGTGCAAACAACGGGAGTATCGTGCTTTATCTCGACGCGTTCGACGCTGTGGCCGTGGGCAAGGAACAGATCCTGCGCCCGATCGGTCAAAAAGCGCGTATTATAGGTACCTGTGTAATAGATAAGTAGAATTTTCATGATTTTATTTTTACTTTGCCTGTTCGGATAAGAAAGTCAAGCTGATCCGTGATCGTCTGCGAGAGCGGCCGCGGAGAAAAACCGAATGTTTCTTTGGTTTTGGAAATGGGGAAATCGGTCTTTTCGCGGATGGCAGCCAGGGCTGCGGCCGTATAGAGCGGGCGTTTTTTTCGGAGTTTTGCCCACAGACCGAGAAACGGCAGACCGAGATAGGCGCACCAGAGCGGCAGGGCGGGCAGATGCTTTTTGCCGACATGATCGGCGGCAATGTTCAGAATTTCGTCGATGCGGTCCGGACGGTTTGCAAAGATATAACTTTCGCCGGGGGCGGCCTGCTCCAGAATGGCGGGGAGAACGTCGGCAACGTCGCGGATGTCAAAATCGTTGTATCCGCCTCGGACGGAAGCGGGGAGCTTGC
>QAKO01000112.1 GCA_003343765.1 Bacillota bacterium
TTCATTCAATCGCCTGATTTTGCTGCCGACAAGATCCTGAGTATGAGCGGCATTTATTCTCTTATTCCGAAATTGTAAGGAGATCGTTATGATAAATTCTATGGAGCTGATAATTCCTGCCGTATCCGAAAACGAGCCGTTTGCGCGCGATACCGTTGCGGCGTTCTGTGTACGGCTGAATCCTTCTCTGGATGAACTTTCTGATGTCAAGACGGCGGTCAGCGAAGCGGTGACGAATTGTATCGTGCATGCTTATTCCGATCGTGAAGGAGAGATCCGTATCTTCTGCAGTGCGGAAGGGGATACGTTACATATCCGCATTTCAGATTCGGGAAAGGGGATCGAGGACGTGGCGCGTGCAGTCGAGCCTTTTTTTACGACGCTTGCGGAGGAGGAGCGGTCGGGCATGGGATTTACCATTATGCAGACATTCATGACGACATTTCGTCTTGAGTCGGCGCCTGGTGCAGGTACGACGGTTTCAATGAGCAAGACATTCCGTTCATCGAACGCATCGGCGGCTGATTATTTTGACCGTTCCGTGCAGGGCGGAAAAAGCGCGCGGGGCGGATCGGATGCTCGGTGAAGAGGAAACGCTCCGGTATATACGCGCCGCAAAATCGGGGGATGATTCTGCCAAAGAAGCGCTTTTATCCGCAAACGTATCGCTTTTAAAGAGCATTGTACGGCGATATCTCGGCAAAGGCGTGGAGTTTGATGATTTGTATCAACTTGCCGCATTGGGGCTTTTGAAAGCCGTTTACGGCTTCGATGAACGCTACGGTGTACGTTTTTCGACATACGCAGTACCGATGATCGCGGGAGAGATCAAGCGGTTTATGCGCGATGACGGATCGGTCAAAGTTTCCCGCGCGATGAAGTCTGCGGCCAAGAGTATGAACAAATTCATCGAAGAATATACCGCCGAACACGGTACCGCGCCCGCGCTTTCGGTGGTGGCACAGCAATTCGGTATGGAAGAGAGTGAAGCGGTGTTTGTGATGGGATCGTCACGGATGCCTGTTTCCATTTACGAACAGGGCGAATATAAAGACGAAAAATCGCAGGAACTGATCGACAAGTTGCCTGCGGTGGATGACCAGGAAGACATGATCGAACGGATGCAGTTAAAGACGGCGATCGAACAGCTTCCCGAACGCGAGCGCAAGATCATCATTTTGCGGTATTTCCGCGACATGACGCAGAGTGAGGTCGCGGACGTGATCGGCGTGTCGCAGGTACAGGTTTCACGGATCGAAAGCAAAGTTTTTGCGGATATGAAGAAACTGCTCGGCTGAAACATCGTAAATTTATAAAAATAATTGCATAAATATGAACATACGCGCGTTTTGGTTTGACAAAGCGCGCGTATATTTTTATAATAATAAGGAAATAAAACTCCGGAGAGGCCAAAAAACGGCGCCGAAGGTGTATGCCGCCAGCGAGCGGCTATCTCTCAGGCAAAAGGACGGAGCGGTTTTTTTCCGCAGTCGCTTTCGGGCGGCTTTCTTTTTTGGCAAAAGACGAAAATGCAGATTTTTGAACAGATTGTAAAACAGGTGGATGACTTCGTATGGGGGATTCCGCTGATCGTACTCATTCTCGGTACAGGCATATATCTGACGGTGCGTCTGGTATTTTTGCCGATCCGAAAACTCGGGCGCGCTTTCCGCTATGTATTTCGGAAAGAAGAAGGCGAGGGAGAAGTTTCATCGTTCGGAGCGTTGTGTACGGCGCTTTCCGCGACCATCGGCACGGGGAACATAGTCGGCGTGGCGACGGCGATCGTAGCGGGAGGGCCTGGGGCGCTTTTCTGGATGTGGCTGGCTGCATTTTTCGGAATGGCGACCAAATATGCGGAAGGATTGCTCGCGGTCAAGTATCGGCGAGTATATCCGGACGGACATACGCTCGGAGGGCCGTTTTATTATATTGAAAACGGATTGGGCAAAAAATGGAAATTTCTTGCCGTAATATTTGCTGTTCTGGGCATGTGTGTCGGACTGTTCGGGATCGGTACGTTTTCACAGGTCAACTCGATCACGTCGGCGGTAGGGAATGTCTTTGCGGGTGTTCCCGACGTGAATCTGTTCGGAACTTCTTATAATCTTGCGGTAGTGATTGCGGGGTTGCTTCTGACGGCGGCGGTGGCGCTGGTTTTGCTGGGCGGAGTGAAGCGCATAGCCAAGGTATCGGAAGCGGTCGTTCCGTTTATGGTGATTTTGTATGTGCTGGTTTGCCTTGTGATCCTGATTTTCAATATTACGGCGATCCCTGCCGCATTTCGCGATATATTTGTAGGGGCGTTCAAGCCTTCTGCGGTAGCGGGTGGTATTGCGGGCAGTTTGCTGATTGCGATGCAGAAGGGGATAGCCCGCGGTATATTTTCCAACGAAGCGGGGCTTGGGAGCGCGCCGATCGCGGCGGCAGCGGCAAAGACAAAAGAGCCTGTGCGCCAGGGGCTTGTTTCCATGACGGGAACGTTTCTCGATACGATCGTAGTCTGCACGATGACGGGGCTTGCGATCGTGATCACGGGGGCGTGGAAGACGGGACTGGACGGTGCAGACGTGACGATCAGCGCGTTTTCGCAGGGAATGCCGGGGGTGCTCGGCGCGGCGGGACCCGCATTGTTGACGATTTGTCTTGTGTTTTTTGCATTCACGACGATTCTGGGCTGGAATTTTTACGGAGAGCGGTGTCTCGAATATATTGCAGGGCGAAAAAAAGCTGCGATTTACGCATACCGTATTGCGTATATTTTGGCGGTACTGATCGGGCCGTATATGACGGTTGCGGTGGTATGGAATATAGCGGACGTATTCAACGGATTGATGGCGATTCCGAACCTGATCGCACTGATCCTGCTTTCGAATGTTGTTTTCAGGGAAACGAAGAAATATTTTCTGCGGTATCCGACGAGCAGGAGCGGAATGGAAGCGTCGGCGTTGGAAGATGAAGAAGAAAAAAGTTATTGCAGACTGGAAGGGGTAGAACAAGGCTCGGAAAAGCCGCCTGCGGAACAGGCGGGTGCGCTGTACGATAAAGAAGAAAGGGATCCGAACGACCGAACGGGCTGAGAATTTTGCGGTTATTGCGTCGGGAACGAGTATAAAACAGAGTATAGCGTCGAAGATAAAGCAGAGTGCTATTGACAAAACTTTCGGAATGTATTAAAATGGACAAACAGACGCAGAAGAAAGCCGTGCGAAAGGGGCGGCGCGAAAAAAATATCTTGGAGAGTTAAAATGGAAGAGGAACAGACTCCTTTGATCGGGGATTTTGCGGAAGATGCGGAACCGATGGCGTCGGATACAGGCGCAGAGGATCAGGAAGGCAGAAAGAGGGGCGGATTTTCGAGTAAGATCGGATTTGTGCTTGCGGCTGCGGGATCAGCGGTCGGATTGGGAAATCTTTGGAGATTTCCGTATCTGGCGGCGAAGTATGGCGGCGGGATGTTTTTGCTGTGCTATATTTTGCTTGCGGTGACGTTCGGATTTTCGCTTCTGGTATTGGAAATTGCGATCGGACGAAAGACGGGCAAAGGCGTGATCGGCGCATTTGCGGCGCTGAACAAGAAGTTCAAATGGTTCGGATTTGTCTGCATTGTCGTGCCGATCATTATTGTGCCGTATTATTCCGTGATCGGCGGATGGGTGATCAAATATTTCTGGGCGTTCATGATCGGGGATGCGGAGTTGGTAGGCGCGGCGGCGGATACGAGTGCGTATTTCAGCGCTTTTATTTCGAACGCATGGCAGCCGCTGGTATTTTTCCTTGTTTTCGCGGCGGCGACCATTCTGGTCGTGGTGTTCGGAGTGCAGAAGGGGATCGAGCGTGTGAGCAAGATCTTAATGCCGTTGCTTGCGATCCTTGTCGTGTTTTTGGCGGTGTATGCATTGTGCCAGCCGGGCGCGTTGGAGGGACTGAAAAAACTGTTTGTGCCTGATTTTGAAGATTTTCGTTTTGAAACGCTATTAGCGGCGCTTGGACAACTTTTCTATTCCATGTCGCTTGCGATGGCGATCATGATCACTTACGGATCGTATATGAAAAAGAATGCCGATATTCAAAAATCGGGCAGACAGATCTCGATCTGCGATACGTTGTTTGCGATTTTTGCGGCGATGATCATCATTCCTTCCATCTACGCGGTGACGGGCGGCGGAGAAGCTGCGGCGGAAGCAATGGGCAACAGCGGGCCGTCGTTGATGTTTGTCGTTCTGCCGCAGGTATTCAACGGCATGGCAGGCGGCAGAGTGATCGCCGTGATCTTCTTTATACTGGTTTTATTTGCGGCACTTACGTCGTCCATTTCCCTTGTGGAATCGATCGTGGCGGTATTGCGTGAGAATTGTCATCTGAAGCGTTGGATGGCATGTCTGATCGTGTTCGGTATCATGATCGTATTGGGTGTGCTTTCGTCGCTCGGATTCGGGCCGTTGAGCATGGTGCAGATCGGCGGAAAGAGCATTCTCGATATGTTTGACTATGCGTCGAACAGTATTCTGATGCCGCTGGTGGCGATCGGGACTTGTGTGATTGCGGGATATTTTACGGATACGGAAAGTCTGATGGATGAGATCGGTATGCGTCGGAAAGGGTATCGCAGATATTATCGGATCATGATACGATATATTGCACCGGTGTGTATGGCATTGATTTTGATCAGCGGAATAGCGATACCGCTGTAAAATACAGAGAGTATGCGTAAAAGCGCGCTTTGGCGCGCTTTTGCTTTGTCCGAAAAAACAATTCGGTATGAAAAACGGAAGCACGTTATCCGAAATTCGGGCAACAAGACGATGGTTCAGACCGCAGATAAAGCGGCGGAACAGGTCAGGCATCGTAACGGCGACGACATTTTTCTGTATGCTGCCGCGCATTTTGCGAAAGAGAGAACAAGTTCTTTTGCAAGAGAAGGAACGGGGCATAAAAGAAGGGCAATAGTTTTTGAAGAAAAGCCGCATAATTTTTCGTGAAAAGAGCAAAAATATTGGATATGAAGCGAAGAATTATGCCCGCAGATGAAGTTCGGACAAGGGACGAGCGTGAAACGTGCGTTCCCGGATTCAATGCGGCGGGAGAGCGGCATGGAAAATAGAGAAAAGCAGGGTGCGAAGAACGGCGCAAGCGTGAACGAGGAAAAGGAAAAAGCGCAGGTTTCGACGTATGCGGGGGTGAATGAAAATTATCTTGCATACGTGCGTACGTTTGCGCCTCCGACGAAGCATTTTCATAACTGTATGCGTGCGTTCATGGTTGGGGGACTGATTTGCTGTATCGGGCAATTTTTGCGTACGCTGTTTGAAACGGTGTTTTTGCTGACGGGCGACGAGCTTGCGGGCGCGACGTCGATGGCGCTTATTTTTTTGGGCTGTCTTCTGACAGGGCTGGGCGTGTACGACCGTATCGGTAAAGCGGCGGGAGCAGGATCGATCGTGCCGATCACGGGTTTTGCGAACAGCGTGTGTTCTCCGGCACTGGAATTCAAATCGGAAGGGATGATCACGGGCCTTGCCGCAAAGATGTTTACGGTAGCGGGGCCGATCATCGTTTACGGCGTTCTGGCAGGGGCTGCGGTCGGCCTTATTTATTTTCTGCTGGGATTGGGTTAAACCGCACTGTTTGAAGAATACGTCATGGGCTTTTTGCGGCGTATCGTCGAATTGTCAAAACTTTTAAAACGATTCTTTTTCGTCCGTGAACGGCGGGTTCATTGCCGCGGCGCGCAAAAATAATTTTGCGCGCCGCAGTTTATTTTTATGTGCCAAACGCGGCGAAAACAAAATATATTTTATTTTCGCCGCGTGCTTTTTCGGAAAAACGAATGGGGGCAGATCGATGTGAAATCAGTAAAAAATCAATCGGAAAGTCGTATATAGGGGTACAGACAGAGAGAATTTTTTATAAAAATTATGTCGAGATATGAAAATTTTCTTGCAAAAAATAAAGAAGTGTGATAAAATGTGTATAAACACAAATGAGTGAAAATACGGCCGGCCGTATTTTGTCTATCTCAGATAGACAAAATACAGAATTAAAAGCCAAAGGGGAAAAAGGGGAGCGATCGAAAATGCGAAAAGGGAAGACTGCAAAAATGTTGTCGGGCAGAAAGCCGGGCGGGATTTTTGCGGTCTTTTGTTATTTTATAGCCATACCGGTGCTGCTGATCGTGGTGAGCGGGTTGTTGGCATACATAGGCAATTATTACGGGCAGACGGATTTATTGTATATGGCGGTATATTTGCTGGTCACGGTGGAATGTCTGGCGATACCGTTTTTATTGGCAGTGCTGATCGGAGGGGTGCAGAAATATTTTTGCGGGAGAATCAGAATCGAACGGATCCGCATGAGAAAAGTACGCGTGAAGGTGTTGAAGTATCCCGTGAAGCCGGTGCCGGCATACCGTAATTTCTGCAGGCGAAACTGTTGAGAGAGAATATTGAGAAATGAGAGAAATAAGAGAAAAGAGAGAAAAGTTAGAAAAGTGAAAAAGCGAATGAGAAATTTGAAATAGAGAAAAAAGAAAGGAGAGAAAAAATGATAAAAAAATTAAAGAAAGCATTTACGATCACGGAGCTGTGATCGTGATCGCGGTGATAGCGATCCTTGCGGCGGTTTTGATCCCGACGTTTACGACTTTGATTGATAGGGCGAACCGTTCTTCCGACGAATCGGCGGTTTATAACATGAACTTGATTTTAAGCTCGGATGAAGCAATGAACGGCAAACCGGAAAATGTTTCGCAAGCAATGGACATTTTGTCGGAAGCAGGTATGGATGCGCGTGAATACAGAGCATTGGCGAAAAATCATACGTTTTTCTATAATCTGCAAGAAAATCGCGTTATGTATATTGATACGACTACATATGAGATTTCCTATCCTGGAGAATATGCCGGTACAAATTATGCGGATTTTGTCGGCTGGTACAATCTGGAAGGAAGAATGGCGGGTGATGACAGCTGGAAGACAGGAGGTGCCGGTGTAGCCTTTCAACAGCTTTCTACTTATACAGGTAGTACAGATGATGAAAGGCTGAAAAATGCTATAAGCACTTTAACTGGAGATGGAGCAGAAGAACAAAAAGATGTTACGGTAAAAAATGACGAGGATGAAATTGTTATTGCTAAAATTTCCACAGCAGAAAAACTGATTTCGGTTGTGGATTATATTGAAGCGGATGAGAAGAACGGCGAAGGTTTTACGGTTATTCTCGGTGACGATGTCGATTTGAAAAATTCTGAATGGAAACCTGTTGATGAATTTGCAGGATCGTTCTATGGAAACGGAAAAGTGATTGATAATCTGCAGATGACGGATATCACGGCGGATAGTATATCGATCAGCGCAGCAACGACAAACAGTAATTATACTTTCTATGGGTTTATTTCTATTTTCAGCGGTGAATATTTCGGTGATGTCATTTTCTCGAATGTCGTAATCGATCAGCCGGGTAGCGGATATATATCCGATGAAGGAATGAATACGAACAACCATACAGCCGCTGTCGCAATCGGTGCTGTTTATGCGGAAGGGGACAAAGCCCTTAAAACGACGATCGACAAGGTAACTGTCGGCGGCATGAGAGATGAAAAAGGTGAGATCGTTTCAGACGGAGTCAGTAAAATCGTTGGGTACAACCGTACGGCCGGTGTGGTCGGTTATGTAGGCGGCAGGGCGATGACGGACAAGGATAAAGCTAATAAACATTCGTCGGTACTTCCGAAGGGATCTTCTGTTACTATACAAAATTGCGTCAATTATGCTACGGTGGAATCAGCGGCTGCTTCGTACAGTTCGTATGCAACAGCAGGGGGTATTTTATCAATCACCAATCAGCGAGGAGAAAATACGCTTTTAAAAATCTACAAATGCCAAAACCGTGGTGTTATCCGCGGTCAATGGGTTGGCGGAATTATGGCTGATAGTTGGGCTTCAAATACGACTGCGAAAAATGGTTCATCTTGGACGCCTTCGATTGTAGAGGACAAGACAAGTATGATTAACGGGGAAACATATGCTTGTATAGCAAATTCTGGTAGCTTTAAATATAACAATGCAGGTAAAATTGTAATTGAAAATTGTGATAATTACGGGAATCTTGTTGGGCGTTTGAAGATTTCCCCGAATATAAATAAAGACAATAAACCGGATAATATTTCGCAATCCATTATGGTCGGCGGGATTTTTGGTCATTATACAGACAGTGCAGGTATTACATTTGGGTCAAAATATTCTTATGATGCGAAAAAAGGAGAATGGAAGCAGCATGTTGATTCGCGGGAAGCTCTAACAAATTATCGTGTTGAAATTAAGGATTGCGAAAATTATGGCGAAATTTCTTATGAAAATGAATATGAGAACAGCAAATATACGTATACCGGGACCGTTGTTCTTGGAAAAATAGCGGCGTTGCAATACGGTGAAAAAACTAACACGTTTGAAAAGATGTTGCCTACCGGAAAGAATGAATATTATCCCAGCCAGGGGGCAACAAGTAAAATTACATTTGCATCCATCGTATTTAATGCGGATAATTTTGAAGGCGTTGATAAGACAATGTCGGCATATGAAGCCAAATATTATGGTGCGGAAGGTGTTGGCGGTATTTTCTTGACGAATAATACAGGGACTGGCGAATTAAACGGTACTGCGACGGGAAATACTATTATAATTTTTGAAGGGACTACGGTTGGCTATTCTGCTGTATAAGTAGATATATGAAGAAATAAAAAACGTCAGACACAAATTTGTGTCTGACGTTTTTTATGTGTTTTGAAAACTTATTTTGTTAAAACGTCTTGCATGTCGTATTTGCCCGCGGGTTTGCCGTACATGAACTTTGCCGCTTTTACGGCGCCTGCCGCAAATACCTTTTTGCTGCGCGCGCTGTGTGAGATCGTGATGATCTCGTCTTCTCCCGCAAACATCACTTCGTGTTCTCCGACGATCGTGCCGCCGCGCACTGCGTGAATGCCGACTTCCGCTTTTTTGCGCGCCCCGACCATTCCTTCGCGCCCGTAAACGTATTCTTTCGTGCCGTCGAACGCTTCGTTCACGCTCTCCGCCAGCATATACGCCGTACCCGACGGCGCGTCCTTCTTCAGGTTATGGTGCCTTTCAATGATTTCCACGTCAAACGATTCGCCCAAAAATTCCGCCGCCTCTTTGACAAGTTTCTGTAAAAGATTGATCCCTACGGACAGATTCGCCGTCTTAAAAACAGGTATGCTCTCCGCCGCTTTTTCAATTTGCTTGAGCTGTGCGTCGCTGTATCCCGTCGTCGCCAAAATTACGGCACATCCTGTCTTTTTCGCATAATTTAAAAGATTATCCAGATTCGCCGCGCTCGAAAAATCGATCACCGTATCCGGCTTTTCCTGTACTTTTTCAAAACTGTCATACACGGGTACATTCTCAATGTTTCCGCTCTTTAAGTCTACGCCCCCGATACATTCCGTTTCGGCGTCTGCATTCACAAGCTCCAAAACATTCCTGCCCATATGTCCGAAAATTCCGCTGATCAGAATTTTTACCATATCGATCTCCTTATTCCTTTTTTATTTTTTCTTGCTCGATCGTTGATCTTTTGTTAAGCTGTCTTTGTATTCGCTTTTTTATTGTATCAATCGTTTCGCGTTGTTGATAAGAATCCCCGCGCGTACGCGCGGGGAATTGCTTTTTCTTTGTTTCGCCTGTGCCAAACTGTGCCGACATTTTCTCGGTCGCACCGATACGGCAGGGGAATGTCAGCCGTTCACCTTCAGCCCGAATTCGCGCAATGCCATACGCAGAGCGTCTGCATGCGCCGGTTCGATTTCCGTAAGGGGCGCGCGCGGAATCCCGCCGTCCATACCGAGCATATTTGCCGCTGCTTTGGCGCAGATCGGATTGACTTCCGTAAAAAGATTGTCGATCACGGGCAGCATTTTGTCCTGAAGGGCATTCGCCGAAGCCAAATCGCCCTTTTTGACAAATTCATACATCTGCTTTGTTTCTTTGGGCAGAATGTTGGAAGATACCGAAATCAGCCCTGCTCCCCCGATCGCAAGAATAGGGAGATTCAGATGATCGTCGCCCGAATACAAATCGCATTTGCCGCGGATCATGCGCGCGGTCGTCACGATCTGCTCCATATTCCCGCACGCTTCCTTGATCCCTGCAATGTTTTTGATTTCGGCAATGCGCTTCATCGTCGCGGGCAGAATATTTACACCCGTGCGCGGGGGGACGTTGTAGCAGATGATCGGTATACTGACGGAATCTGCGATCGCTTTATAGTATTCATAGATCCCGTTCTGCGTGCATTTGTTGTAGTAGGGGGTAACGACGAGAAGTCCGTCCGCTCCCATCTTTTCAGCCGTTTTGCTTGCCTTGATCGCGTGCGCCGTGCAGTTGCTTCCGCTCCCGAATACGATCTTGACTCGCTTGTCTATTTTTTTGACGGAATACTGCATCAATTCCTGCATTTCTTCTTCGGTCATGGTCGCGGGTTCGCCCGTCGTACCCAAAATGACCAGCATATCCGTTCCGTTTTCGATCTGGAAATCGATCATTTTTCCGAATGCGTCAAAATTGACGCCGCCTTCTTTCGTGAACGGCGTGATCATCGCCGTTGCGCTACCGTTAAAAAAATTAAGCATGAAATCCAACCTCTGCTGATTTGTTTTTTCTTTCTGGAACTTTTTTAATCCATGGCGCCTGCCGTGCGCCTTCGCTCTGTGAATTAAATGTAATTTTCCGCACAGAGCAGTTCTGCCATCAGTACCGCACCGCCTGCTGCGCCGCGCAGGGTATTATGCGAAAGACATACAAACTTATAATCAAACACAATGTCTTCGCGCAGTCTGCCGACCGATACCGCCATGCCGCTCTCCAGCATACGGTCAAGTTTTGCCTGCGGACGGTTGTCTTCTTCAAAATAGCGGATAAACTGTTTGGGCGCGGAAGGCAGTTCCAATGCCTGCGGAACGCCTGAAAATTCCGCCCACGCTTTCAGAATTTCATCTTTGGAAGGTTTCTTGTCGAACGATACAAACACCGCCGCCGTATGTCCGTCCGATACGGGAACGCGCAGGCATTGTGCCGTGATCTTCGGCGTGTCCGTCGTAACGATCTCACCGTTTTCTACATGACCCCAGATCTTTAAAGGTTCGCGTTCGGATTTTTCCTCTTCGCCCCCGATATACGGGATAACGTTGTCAATGATTTCGGGCATACGGTCAAACGTTTTGCCTGCACCGCTGATCGCCTGATAGGTGGAAACTGCCACTTTGGAAATGCCGTATTTTCTGAGCGGATGCAGCGCGGGTACATAGCTTTGCAGGGAGCAGTTGCTCTTTACGGCGATGAAGCCGCGCTTTGTCCCCAGACGTTTTTTCTGCGATTCGATGACCTTTGCGTGTTCGGGGTTGATCTCGGGTATGATCATCGGAACATCGGGTGTGAAACGGTGTGCCGAATTGTTCGAGATAACCGGAACTTCCGCCTTTGCATATTTCTCTTCCAGTGCTTTGATCTCGTCTTTCTTCATGTTCACTGCGCAGAACACAAAATCAACCATTCCCGCGATCTTTTCAATATCCTTTTCCGCGTCGAGAACGACCATGTCCGCAAACTTTTCGGGAATAGGGGAGGTCATTGCCCATCTGCCTGCAACCGCGTCACGGTACTTCTTCCCTGCCGATGCGGGGGATGCCGCCAGTGCGGTTACGTGAAACCAGGGATGGTTTTCCAAAAGCAGACTGAATCTCTGCCCGACCATGCCCGTTGCGCCGATGATTGCTACTTTGTAGTTTTTCATTTCAGTACTCCTGTAAAAATAGTTTGTGCGCTGCACCGCGAAAAAAAACTGCGGCGCAGATGCACCGCAGTGAATAAGAATCAATATCTGTCCGAAACCGCTGGTACTCCCGTACCGGCGTTATATGTTTTCTTCGGGCTAATAGTTCTCCACGTTGGTGACAGTCGCAAAGGTATTCTCCCTTACGCCCAGCAGCAGGGGCTGCGGATACCTTCCTGCGCTTCGGCGGGGATGCCCTTTCTGTCTGCCAGTTTCCGCTCTTTTGCGGCAGTCGTACTTTTGCTCGCCCGCTCCTCTATTTCGCAGGGGTATTGTAGCATATCTTCCCGTAAAAGTCAAAGATTTTTCTATCGCGCGCTCCAAAATTCTGAAAGCTTAAGGCTTTTCTGCCCGATTTGCGTTTTGTTTGTAAAATTTTTTGTAAGCGCGGATATTTTAATTGAAAAATTTTACGCTTTGTAGTAGAATAGAAAATAAGATTTTGACGGGTACCGTTTACGGTATTCCGGGAGGTACTATGGCTCAAGGCGAAAAGAAAGGTTTTATTGCCCGCATGCTGGAAGGAAAAGAACGCGATGAAGAGTATGCAAGAAGCACTCTCCCTTCCAATCGCTGGGCTTTGTTCTGGGATATTTTCAAGGGCAGATTTTCTAAACTTGTCATCGTGAATCTGCTGATGCTTCTCTTTTGCATTCCGCTTGTCGCGGTGTTTATCTTCCGCTATACATGGCTGAATGTCATGGGCAGTTCCTATCCCTTTTCAGGCGGCCTGCTGGTGGGATTCCCTGCGTATCCGAATATGGTCGGCGTACCCGAACAGCTGGTTATTTCTTCGCAGCTGACTTTCGGTCTCTTCCTGATCGTGGCGGCTCTGATCGCGGCCATCGGCATTTCGGGCGGCATGTATGTCATCCGTAACATGGTCTGGACGGAAGGTATCTTCGTCGCCAACGATTTCTGGCGCGGGATCAAGATCAATATCGGTATCGTTCTGGAATCCACGCTTTTCTATTCGATCGCGCTGTGGTTGTTTACCTTCTCCATCAACTGGTCGGAATGGATCCTCGCGGTCGGGGAAGGAAACTCCGTGCTGATGACCATTTCCATCGCCATCTCCTATATAGCGATCGCCGTCGTTACCATCATGTATTTGTGGATGCTCTCCATGGGCGGTAGCTATAAGCTCAAATTTTTCCAGCTTCTGAAAAACTCTTTCCTTATGGCGTTCGGACTCATCTTCCAAAATGTTTTCTTCGTCATCATAATGGCGATCCCTCTGCTCTTAGTGCTTTTGGGTTCGTTCTTCCAGATGATCGGTATAATTATTCTTATTCTGTTCGGGTTGTCCTATATGCTCCTGGTCTGGCTGGATTATTCACAGTGGGCATTCGATAAATTCTTTGAATCCAAACGCGAAGGCGGAAAAGTCAACCGCGGTATTTATGCAAAGGTAGGCAAGGGCGGCGCACAGAGCAAGGCGGTACAGGAATACCAGGCAAATCTCGAAGCGGCGATGAGCGTCAAGAGCGATCTTTCTTCGCGTCCGATCAAACCGATCACGGACGATCTGAAAGTGTACGAACTTCCCGATTCGTTCTCGCGTGAAGATCTGAAAAAACTGCGCGAATCCAAAGAGATCATTGCCGAAGATACGCAAAAGTATGCGGAAGAGCATAAGAACGATGAAAAGTATGTGACGTACAATGCCCAGTTCGATAAGCCGAAGGAAGAAGAGGAAACGAAAGGCAAGAAGGGCAAAAAAGACAAAAAAGCCAAAGCGGACGAAAAAGAAGCGGGCGGTAAGGACGAACAATGACCGATGCTTACACTTCGCTTGCCGAATGGTTTGAATATCTGAATGCAGACTGCGACTATGAAAAATGGTCGCAGTACTTGTATAATCGCCTGACAGGGCTGGGTATCCGCAGCGGAAAGGGACTGGATATCGGCTGCGGGAGCGGCGCGTTTACGCGGGCACTTGCCGGATGCGGGTTTGACATGACGGGATATGACTGCAGTACGCAGATGCTGTCCAAAGCGGAACGGCTGGGTACCGGCCCGCGCGTACGGTATATACTTTCGGACGCTCGAAAAGTCCGCGTTATGGGCGGGCGCGCGGATTTTGCGGTCTGCGTCAACGATTGCCTCAATTATATTCCGCAAAAAGACGTTCCTTCGTTTTTTGCCCGCGTGAGCGGTTGCCTGCGGAAGGGCGGAGGTTTTATTTTTGATGTATCGTCCCCGGTAAAATTGCGCGAAATCATCGGAAACAATGCATTTTGTGAAGATCGGGAAGAGCTTGCGTATCTCTGGTTCAACACTCTTTGCGCGGATCGCGTGGAGATGGATTTCACATTGTTCGTCAAGGGCAAGGACGGACGGTTTGACCGTGCGGACGAGCATCATACGCAATACATTCATGAAAAGGACGCGCTTGTTTCGGCGGCGGAAAATGCAGGATTTGCGGTGCAAGCGGTGGAAGGCGCGTTCGGGGACGCGGCGGACAGGACGCGGCTGAATTTTATCTGCGTGCGCCTGTAGCGATATGGGGCAAACGGAGAACGGGATTATGGAAAAGAAAAGAGATTGTATTTTGCGCGGACTGATTTGCGGGGGCGAAGTGTCGCTCGCCGTGGCGGATACGACGTCGCTGGTGAATGAAGCGATCCGTATCCACGGTCTTTCCGCTTTATCGGCGGCGGCACTGGGCAGAACGCTCACGGCCGCGGCTTATATGTGTTCGTCGCTGAAAGAAGACCGCGGCGCGTTGTCTGTCACCATCAAGGGAGACGGAGTGGGCGGCGGCATTTATGTCAGCGGCGACAAGGCGCTGCATATGCGCGGTTACATCGAGAATCCGCAGACGTATCTGCCGCCCAATGCAAAGGGCAAGCTGGACGTGGGCGGCTGTGTCGGGAAGAACGGTTACATATCCGTCGTGCGCGACGACGGCGAAAATCAGCCGTTTGTCGGGACGACTCCGCTCGTAAGCGGGGAAATCGGGGAAGATTTCGCCGCTTATTTCGCGTACAGCGAACAGCTTCCGACGGCGCTGGCGGTCGGGGTAAAAATCGGTACGGACGGTACATGTTTAGGCGCGGGCGGTGTGTTTATGCAGCCGCTTCCCGGCGCAAGTGAAGAGAGTATCCGCTTTGTCGAAGAGACGATCGGCAAGTTCGCCGCGGTAAGCACGATGATGCAGGAGCATACGGCGGAAGAAGTTCTGCATGAATTTTTCGGTGCGGTACAATTTTACACCTGTTTTCCCGAATATAAGTGCAATTGCAGCAGAAATTATATAGAGGGGGTGCTTGTCGCGCTGGGTGAAAAAGAGCTGCGTGCGGCGATCGCGGAGCAGGGTAAGATCGAAGTGCATTGCCATTACTGCAATACCGATTATACCTTTACTCCCGCAGACGCGGAAGAGATCATTCGGCGTTCGCACGAGGAGCGGAGAGGTTAAACGATGGAGAAAAAGACGATACGATTTGATCTGAGCGCGGATACGCTGCTCGATCTTGCGGATGCGCGGCTGGAAGAAGGGGATCATCTTGCGGCGCTGCGTATGCTGCATAAATCCGTCGATCTGTACGGGCCGGGTGCCGACGAGTACGCGGCATTGGCGGATGTCTATGACGAAATGGAGCTGTTCGAGCTTTCCGCGGAATGCTGGTTCCGCTATCTGGATGTGTGTGCGGAAGAGGAAGCGGTGGATGCGTACGAGGGGCTGGCGGCTTGTTATTACAATCTCGGAAACGAGCGGCTCGCGTCCTATTATTATAAAAAGATGCTCAACGATAAATTTGTTTCGCCCGCGAACAATGTGGAGATGGGTGAACTTTTGGAGCGTCCGCCGCGGCCGCAGCTGAAGATTGCGTGGCCGCCCGAAAGTGCGGACTATTCGCAGGAGATCGATGCGGGGCTTCGTGCGCTGAAAGAAGGAAATTACGACGAAGCGGAAAAACAGTTCCGCAAAGTAAATGAGAAATCGGAATATTATCCGTCGGCGCTGAACTATCTGGCGGTGAATTATTTGCTGGCAGGTAAATCTGCGGAGGCGGAAGCGACCTGTAAGCAGCTTATCGAACGGGATCCGGATAATATTCAGGCGCTTTCGACGTATGCGGCGGTTCTGACGGAACAGGATCGGAAAGCGGAGGGCCGTGCGGTGGCGGAAAAACTGGCGTCGCTCCCTGCAAAGAGTGCGGACGAACTTTATAAAACGGCGACGGTCTGCTGTGAAAACGGGCTGTATGAGCAGGCATACGAGAAATTTTGCAAACTGGAAACGATGGTCAGTTATGACCGTACTTTATTATATTTTAAGGCTGTGGCGGCGCTGCGTTGCGGACGGACGAACGACAGTCTGGCCGCGTTGGGAAAGATCCTGGACATACAGCCGCGCGCGGCGGTCGTGCGGTACTATTACCGCGAGATCCAAAGGTATGCCAAAGAGGGCGGCACGATGCCCGAAACGACATTTTTCTGTCATGTTCCGCAGGCGGAGCGGGAAACGCGTATCGCGCTTTTGACGGAGCTTTCGAAAATGAAAGCGGGGGACGTACGCGCATATTTTGAAGCGGAGAAAAATGCGGACGAACTTTTAGAATGGTGTTTTGACGAAGCGGACGGACGGGACGCGGAGCTTCAGATCGCAGCCGTGGCGGTAGCGATCCGTGCGGGGCGCGACGGATTCGTCTGCGATCTGCTCGTCGATCCGAAAGTAAACGACATCGTGAAGATCGAAACGGTGCAGCGGCTTTGTCTGAGAAACAAAGGGCTGGAATTCGGGATCGTGATCGCGGACATTTACCGAAAGGTAGGCTTTGACCGACTGGAAGTCGGCAGGGAAAAGCACGCCAAATTTGTGGCGGCGCACGCACTGTGTTTTGCAAGGCTGGCGCTTTTGGGCGAAGGGGATGCGGAGCATTATCGGTTTGCCGCACAGGCAATTTATGCAACGCTGGAAAAAGAAGGTGAACTTTCTCTCGTGAAAGACGCGGAAAGCCTGGCATGCGCGATGTTTCTGACTGCGGTGGCAACGGGACAGGCGGATGCGCGCCGCGTTTTGCAGAGAATGAATGCCGACGCCGAAAATGTTGCGCAGATTCTGAACGTTTTGCACGGTGCATTTGAAAAAGAGCAGGCGGAGGTCGCGGCGGCAAAGGCAGAAAAATCTTCATCGCAGGCAGACAGCCAAACGGAAGGAGAAGAACTTTCGCCGAATGAAGACGGACAGGCGGAAGTTCAGGCAAAAGAAACTTCTCCGAAAGAGGAACACGGGGAAGAAACGGTGAGGGAAGGAACGGAGAAGGAGGATGATCCGGATGAAACTCATTGATTTTGACGAGAAGTTCAATAAAAAAGTGGCAGAAATGCTGGAAAAGCACGCGGGAGAGCGTACGGAAGAAGAATGGGAAAATGAAATTGCCAAGGACTACGCGCGGTTCGGCGATACGTATATGGGACAGCTCGGCAAGACGCCGCGGCAGTACTTTGCGCAGATGGGCGACGCGGAGCTTGTGGAAACGCTGAAAGAATATTTACTGCAAGGCGTGTCCGTACCCGATTTTCTCTGCGAAGAGATCGAGGGGCGCGGCGTTTTCGATTCGCTCCTGTCCTTGTTGCACGAAACGGACGAAGAGTTGGTGCATTACGCATTGAATTTGATCGGAAATGACCGAAGAGCGATGGAGCGGTATGCGGAAATGCTGTCGGAAGAGGAATATGACGAGCATATCAAAGACGCGCTTTCCGACCTGATGAAAACGCGTGCGGATGAAGTGAAAGAGGCGGTTTTGCCGCTTGTCAAGACGGAGAACCGTGCTTATGCGCTGGAGATCCTGTCCAAATGCACCGAAAGGGATGATCGGGTTTACGAAGCGCTGCTGACGGCATTCCGTACGGCGGATGACGAGGATGTTCCGCTGTATGCGGGGTATCTTGCTTCCTATGGCGACGACAGGGCTCTGCCTGTTCTGTTGGAGCATATCCGCCGCAGTGACATAGATTTCGTTACATTCCAGGAACTGAAATTTGCGATCGAAGCGCTCGGCGGAGAATATACTGAGCAGCGTGATTTTTCGGAAGACGAATCCTATAAAAAAATCATGGAAGCCGGAGCCGGTACGGATATTTTCGGCTCCAAGCGCGGTTGATTCGGTCAAAAGCCTTTTCTCGGAAGAATAAAAGTCTGAAAAACCGGATAAAATAGCTTGTTTTTCGGAAAAGAAAGCGGATAATCTGAATATTTTGTTTCAAACGTTTGACAATTTTACATGGAAATGCTAAAATAACACTTGCGACCGTGGGCGTATATCTTTTTGCGCGCCTTTTTATCGCAAGTGTTTTTCTTTATTTATAATAATTAAGAAAGACAAAATTACGGAAAAAGTTTTTCGTAAATTTACTTTTTGCTTTCTTAAATTGCGTAAGGGCAATTTTAAGATAAATTCCATTCTTACAAGGAGGTAAAAAATGCCTACAATCAACCAGCTCATCAAGCACGGCAGGGAACAGCGCGCGGAGAAGAGCAAAACTCCTATCATGAGCCAATGCCCTCAGAAGAGAGGCGTATGCCTTTCCGTTTCCACGACGTCCCCGAAAAAGCCGAACTCGGCTCTTCGTAAGATCGCGAGAGTGCGCTTGACGAACAAACAGGAAGGTACCGTTTACATTCCCGGTGAAGGTCACAACCTGAACGAGCATAGCTCCGTTCTGATCCGTGGCGGCCGTGTGCGTGATCTCCCTGGTGTCCGTTACCACGTCATTCGCGGTGCGCTCGATACGGCAGGCGTAGCCAAGAGAAAACAGGCTCGCTCCAAATACGGCGCAAAACGTCCTAAGTAATCATTTGCAAAACCATTGCGGTAAGCCGCAGAAAGCATCCTACTTGTCGGAATTTATCTTCAAAGATACCCGATATAAAGTAGGCAGTATGCCGTAAGGCAGAAGGTTCGCTACTCGAAAAGAGCAAGCGATAGCTGTACTGAGGGTATTTACCCTTACAAAACCCGTCCGCGCGGTGCGCACGAAGAAGCGCGAGTTCTTTTTGGAACGAAAAGCGCGCGGACACTCAAAACAATTTAAGGAGGACAACATCATGCCCAGAAGAGGCAATGTACCTAAAAGAGACGTACTGCCCGATCCCGTGTATGGCAGCAAGGTTGTGGCGAAGCTCATCAACCAGATCATGCTGGACGGCAACAAGGCAACGGCGCAGAAAATCGTTTACGACGCATTTGACATGATGCGTGAAAAACTCGGCCAAGAGCCTATCGAGATCTTCAACCAGGCAATGGCAAACGTTATGCCTGTATTGGAAGTCAAGGCTCGCCGTGTCGGCGGTGCGAACTATCAGGTTCCTATCGAAATCCGTCCCGAAAGACGTCAGACTCTTGCGATCCGTTGGATCGTTATCAACACGAGAAAGCGCAGTGAGCGTGAAATGTCCAAGAAGCTTGCTGCAGAGCTGATGGATGCGTTCAACAATACGGGCGGTTCGGTCAAGAAGAAGGAAGATACGCATCGTATGGCGGAAGCGAACAAAGCGTTCGCGCATTTCAGATTTTAACGGAAGGAGTAGAATATGCCCAGACAATTCGGTCTTGACGTTACAAGAAATATCGG
>QAKO01000076.1:0-11153 GCA_003343765.1 Bacillota bacterium
GCGTCGCTGACGCTCCGCAAGTGCGTCGCTGACGCTCCGCAAGCGCGTCGCTGACGCTCCGCTTATCCGAAAAAATCGATCGGAGTTTTTGCAGGAACGAAAGGATGAAAGGTAAAAAATACAGCGGGATAAATTGTATTTTTTCCGCCATACTATTATTGTCGCGCGAGAAAAGAAAGGAGAAAAACGGGGCTGATTTTATTACAAAATTGTGACAAATATCCGCATAATTTTATACAAATGGCGGCTATAATGGGGTTACAAAGTTTGAAGGAGAAAAAGAAATGAAAAAGATTCTGATGGCAATCTTGTGTGTCGCAATGGCGTGCGGCATCGGTGCTGCGGCAGTGGGCTGCGGCGGAAACAACGGAGGAGAAAACGGCGAGGGATCGTCGGCAGGGCAGATTCTTCTGTACACGCGTGAAGATGGTTCCGGAACGAGGGATGCGTTCATTGAATTGGTCGGATTGGAAGAGATGACCGACAACGCGGCGGTTTGCAACGGAACGAACGTAGTTCTTACGAGTGTTGGCGGAGCGAAGGGTGCGATCGGTTATATTTCGCTCGGATCCCTGAACGACACGGTGAAAGCGGTAAAGATCGGCGGAGTCGAAGCTACAGCGGAAAACATTATCAACGACACTTACAAACTTTCCAGACCTTTCAATGTTGCATACAAAGCAGCGACGCTGGAATCCAATGATACACTGAAAGATTTCATGCAGTTTATAAGCAGCAAAGAAGGCCAGAAAGTGATCGTAGATTACGGATGCGTAAGCGAAACGGAAGACACGGCGCCCGCATATGTGAAGCCTGCGACGGCACCCACGTCGGAAGTGAAAATCGGCGGATCGACGTCGGTAGGCCCTCTGATGGAAAAATTGGTAGAAGCGTACTGCAAGGCGAGCGGAGTTGCTTCGACGAAATTCACCATCACGCAGAACGGATCCGGTGCGGGCATGACGGGCGCAGGGGATGGCTCATTCGATCTGGGAATGGCATCGCGTGCGGTAAAAGACGATGAGCTCGCAAAAGGGCTGACGGCGAAAGAAATTGCGTTGGACGGGATCGCGATCATTGTCAACAAAGAGAATACGATCGACAACCTGACGCTTGAACAGCTCAAGAAGATCTACAACGAAGAATACAGCAACTGGTCTGAATTGGGCGCATAAAAAAGAACAGAACAAAGGGATGCGGGGGCGGTGAAACGACCTCGCATTCATACGTTTTCGGAGAACAGAAATGGCAGAAGAAGCAGTAAGAAAAAAGGTAAAGGGAGATTGGAAGGAAACAGCGATGAAAGCGCTGTTTATCGTGGCAGCGGCGGCATTTATAGCGGCGTTGCTCGTGATTTGCGCATTTATTTTTGTGCAGTCTGTTCCGGCATTGAAAGAAGTAGGCGTTTTCGAATTTTTATTTTCGAGCAAATGGAATCCGGGGAAAGGTGAATTCGGTATCGCGACCATGATCGTCGGCAGCTGTTATGTAACGGCGGGCGCGCTGGTGATCGGGGTTCCTATCGGATTTTTAACGGCGGTATTTATGGCGCGGTATTGTCCGCGTTCCTTGTATAAGGTACTCAAACCCATGACGAACATTCTGGCGGGGATCCCGTCCATCGTGTACGGGTATTTCGGGCTCCGCGTGATCGTTCCCTTTATCCGCGATAATTTCGGGGGATACGGGCAGAGTATTCTTGCCTGTTCGATCGTGCTCGGCGTCATGATCCTGCCCACGATCATCAGCGTATCGGAGAACTCTCTGCGCGCGGTGCCGAAGAGCTATTACGAAGGCGCGCTTGCACTGGGCGCGACCAAAGAACGCGCGATATTCTGTACGGAAGTTCCCGCGGCAAAATCGGGCATCATGACTTCGATTATTTTAGGACTCGGCCGCGTGATCGGGGAAACGATGGCAGTGGTGATGATCTGCGGAAACCAGACGCGGTTTCCCGATTCCATTCTGGACGGCGTGCGTACGATGACGGCGAACGTTGTTCTGGAAATGAGTTATGTCGAGATGGGCAGCATACACGAAAGCGCGCTGATCGCCACGGCGGCGGTGCTGTTCGTATTTATTCTGATCATCACGCTTCTGATCGCGTTGATCCGCAAAAGCAGCAGGTAAGAGGAGGGCGTCATGGAAACGGAAGCCATAAAAAAAAGTTTAACGGAAAGAGAAGAGACGCAGACCGACGTTGCGCAGATCGTATCGATCAACCGTGTCAGTTTTGCGGATAAACTGCGCGCATATATGAAAAGACCTTTCTCGTTCGCATTGCTGATTCTGGTGCTTATCGCGGCGGCGGTCACGGTCGGTGCGGTTGCGTATGTGGTGCTTTACGCGCTGATCCAGGGAATCCCGCATCTGAAACCTTCGCTGTTTGCGTGGGAATGGACGACGCTGAACCAGTCCATGCTGCCCGCACTGATCAACACGCTTCTTCTGGCGTTTTTTGCGCTTCTGATCGCGGTGCCGATCGGTGTCTTTGCGGCGATTTTTATGGTCGAGTATGCAAAATCGACCAACGTATTCGTAAAAATCGTTCGAATGGCGGCGGAAACGCTGGCGGGGATCCCGTCCATCGTGTACGGCTTGTTCGGTATGATTTTCTTTGTAAAGCTGTTCGGCTGGGGGTACTGCCTGCTTTCGGGGATCTGTACGATGGCGATCATGATTTTGCCGCTCATCATGCGCACGACGGAAGAAGCGCTCAAAGCGGTGCCCGATTCTTTCCGCGAAGGGAGCTTCGCGCTGGGCGCGGGAAAATTGCGCACGATTTTTGTGATCATTCTGCCTTCGGCGATGCCCGGTATTATTTCGGGTATAATTTTAGGGCTTGGCAGGGTTGTCGGAGAGACGGCGGCGCTGCTCTATACAGCGGGATCGACCTGCCGCATTGCGGGACTGATGGGCGACAGCCGTACCCTTGCGGTGCATATGTATCTGCTGGCGAACGAAGGGCTGCACGTGGGAGAAGCGTGGGCGACGGGTGTTGTGCTGATTCTTTTGGTGGTTCTCATCAACGGGTTGGCGGAATTTGTAGGAAATAAGTTGAAAAAGGAGTATAACTGACGTGGAAAACGAACAGCAAACGGCGCGTACGGATAAATTTAACGTAACCGATCTGAATCTTTGGTACGGGAAATTCCAGGCGCTCAAACACATCAGCATGAATATCAAGGAAAAGGAGATCACGGCATTTATCGGGCCTTCGGGGTGCGGCAAATCGACGTTTTTAAAGACGCTCAACCGCATGAACGATCTGATCCCCGACTGCAAGATCACGGGGCAGGTGCTCATTGACGGGGAAGACCTGTACGGGAAAGTGGACATCAACGTTCTTCGCAAGCGTGTGGGGATGGTGTTTCAGAAGCCAAACCCGTTCCCGATGAGCGTGTACGATAACATCGTGTACGGCCCGAAAACGCACGGGATCCGCAAAAAAGCGGATCTGGACGAGATCGTGGAGAGATCGCTTCGGCAGGCGGCGATCTGGGACGAACTCAAAGACCGTCTGAAAAAGTCGGCGTTAGGGCTTTCGGGCGGACAGCAGCAGCGGCTATGCATTGCGCGGGCGCTGGCGGTGGAGCCGGAAGTCATTCTCATGGACGAACCGACGAGCGCGCTCGATCCTATTTCGACGAGCAAGATCGAGGATCTGGCGCAGGAGCTGAAAGAAAAATATACGATCGTGATGGTGACGCACAATATGCAGCAGGCGGCGCGTATTTCGGATAAAACGGCGTTTTTTCTGCTGGGCGATCTGGTCGAATACGGAGAGACCGATCAGATCTTCGACCGCCCCAAAGATAAACGGACGGAAGATTATATTACGGGGAGATTCGGTTGATATGGTAAGAAAACAATTTGAAGAGCAGTTATCCCTTTTGAAAGATCTGCTTGTGAAGATGGGCGAACTCAACTGCGAAGCGATCGAGGACGCGGTGACGGCGCTGGAAAAGCAGGATGCGGAACTGGCGCGCAAGACGAAGGGCGTGGAGCAGCTGGTGGACGAAAAGGAACAGCAGATCGAGCGGCTGTGCCTGAAAATTATTTTGAAGCAGCAGCCCGTGGCGAGCGATCTGTTGTTTGTGACGAGCGCGATGAAGATGATCACGGACATGGAGCGCATTGCCGACCAGGCGGTGGACATTTCCGAACTCGTGATCAAGATGAGCCGTCTTCCGTATGCGGACGCGGTTGCGGAGATCCCCGAAATGGCGGACAAAGTGCAGGACATGGTGCGAAATGCGGCGAAGTCGTTTGTCGAACGGGACGGCGATCTTGCCAAAGCGGTCTGCCGTGCGGACGACGCGGTGGACGATCTGTTCGAAGTCATCCGCAATAAGCTGACGGGCATCGTGCACCGCGATATCGAAGGGGACGACAACGGCGAACAGGCACTGGATATGCTGATGGTCGCAAAGTACCTGGAAAAGATCGGCGACCATGCTTCGAACATAGCGGAATGGGTGATCTTCATGATCACGGGCGAACATAAAAAACTCAACTGACTTTTGCGTCGGGAAGTTTTAAAAAAACGCAGGGCGGCTTCGTTTCTTACAAAGCCGCCCTGCATTTTACATAACTCTGATACGGACATAGCCGCCCTGCGTTTTATATAACTCCGATACGGACATAGCCGCCCTGCGTTTTATATAACTTAGATACGGACGTAGCCGCCCTGCGTTTTATATAACTTAGATACGGACGTAGCCGCCCTGCGTTTTATATAACTCCGATACGGACGTAGCCGCCCTGCATTTTACATAATTCCGTTACAGACGGAGCCGCTGATTTTCAGAAGGTTATGTGCGGGATATGGGAGGATAGATTTTAACAGTTCAGGCAAATTTATTGAAAAGCGTGCGTATCTATGATATAATGGTCATGATATTTGGCGGAGGGGGAAAAAGAATGCTGAAAAAAGTTCGACTGCTGTGTTTATTGGCGGTGATCGTTTGTCTGGGAGCGGCGGTTGCCTGCGGAGCGATACGTTACAATGTTGATTTTTATGTAGACGGCGAATTGTATGCGACGGTAGGCACGGACGGGGAAAGGATCGCAATGCCGCAGGATCCTGAAAAGGACGGGCAGATATTTCTTGGGTGGTACCTGAGCGAAGACGGGGAAGGGGAAGCGCTGACGATCAGGACGTTGCTGGAACAGCCTCTGACGGAGAGCGTGCATCTGAAAGTATATGCGGTTTTCGGGGAAGGGTACGTGATCACTTTTGTGACGGGAACAACGGAGACAGTTAAGTCGCAGACGGTAGCGGCGGGGAAGACGGCAGAAGAAGTTACGCCGAAGCAGATACCGAAGGGGAAGATATTCGGCGGGTGGTATACGGATGAGCAATTTACGCAGAAATGGGATTTTTCGCAAAAAGTGCGGGAAGACAAGGTACTCTATGCGCAATGGCTGAGCAAAACGGTGACAGTCACCTATGATTTCGGCGAGAGCGGGGAAGCGGACAAGACGGTGCAGCTTTCCAACGGGGAATATGCGGAAGAGGTTGTGCCGCAGAAGACGGTTACGGGCAAGGAATTTGTCGGCTGGTATACCGATGCAAATTGCACGAAACCCTGGTATTTTACCCAACCTGTAACGCAGGATCTTACGCTGTATGCGTATTGGGCAGGGGAATATGTAACGGTAACGTACGATTTCAATGCCGAAGGGTTCGGGAAGGAAAGCGTAGAGGTACGCCGCGGCGAAAGGATCGATTTATTGACGCCGGACAGAGCGCCGGATTTTTGTGCATTCGGCGGTTGGTACAAGGATGCGGAATGTACGCAGGAGTGGCGCAGTTACGATCGTGCGGAACGGCCCATGACGCTGTATGCGAAATGGGATGATATAACGGGCAGTTCTGCCCGTGTAATGTACATAGGGCCGAACGGGCAGACGATGTATCGGTATGCGTCGGTAGGAGACAAGGCGGAGCAAATATCGATATCGCTTCCGGAAGGATACAGGCTGGTGGGCTGGTACAGGGACGAAAATTATACAAAAATCTGGGATTTTTCGACCGATCGCATTGCGCAGGAAAACCTGACGCTATATGCAAAGACGGAGATCATCCGTTCCACGATTTATTTTGTATCGGATACAGAGGCGCAGCTTCCCGAGCCGTTGGAAGTGGTATACGGGCAGACCGTGATTTTCACATACGGATTCAAAGAAAATCATATTCAGATCGGGATCTGGAAAGAATATGACGAAAACGGAGAGCTGTTGGATTACTATTCGACGGGTATCGAATACACATGGAAGCGGACGGAAGACGTAACGCTCACGGCGGAATTTGTCAATGTTTTCACTTTTCATGAAACGCAAGACGGCGCCGCATACACGGTTACGGGAACGGTGCTCGGAAATATATACTACAGGCCGGTTCAGTACGAGCTGATCGTTCCGGGTGAATACAACGGCAAACCTGTCGTGGCAGTGGAAGCCTCTGCCTTCACAAATTGCGACGTAGAGCGGATCGTTCTTTCCGAGGGTATCAGGACGGTGGGTGCGGAAGCGTTTCATGCCGTTTACAGCCTGCGCGAACTGGTGATCGCCTCGTCGGTGGAAGAGCTGAGTCGCGCGGCTTTTGAAGATTGTCATTCGCTGCGGAAAATTGAATTTTCGCAGGACGCAAAGCTGCATACCGTCGGAGCGAGTGCTTTTCAGGGGTGTTCTTCACTGCGGGAGATAGTTCTTCCCGATTCGGTACGGGAGATCGGTTCGGCAGCCTTTTACGAATGTTCCGGTCTGGAACAGGCAGAACTGAGCTGTGTGCAGACGATCGGCGATTCGGTTTTCGGCAACTGTACCGAACTGAAAGAGATCACCATTCCGGAAACGGTCACGGCAATGGGCGGGAATGTTTTTTCCCGTTATTCCACGGCGCTGCACGATCTGATTATTTATGTTGCGGCAAGCGAGCGGCCCGAAGGCTGGAACGAGAACTGGAACAGCGGTTTAACGGTGGTGTGGAACAAGGAAACGGCATCGGTATTCGAGCAGGGCGATTATAGGTTCCTTGTGCAGGACGGCGAAGCGACGGTACTGCGTTACATCGTGTTCGATGAATCGGCTGTTCTGCCTTCGTCGGTGCGTTACGGCGGACAGGAGTATCCTGTTACGGGTATCGGAAACTATGCGTTTGAATACAAAGAGAACCTGACGGACGTTTCCCTTCCGAGCACGATTGAATGGGTCGGAAAGAATATTTTTTACAGGACAGAGAATCTCAATTTCACGCAGGATAACGGTGCGTTGTATCTCGGCAACGCCGAAAATCCCTATCTCATACTGGCGGGATTCGACAGCGGCGATTTGATTGCCGCGCCGCTCACGGTACGGAGCGGAACGCGCATTATTCTGGATGAGAGCACGGATGATTTCGATCCCGTCAAATACGATTATATTTCCGATCTGCAGTTCGAAGAGGGGATAGATCTGCTTTACATAGGCGACAGCGCGCTGTATTATTGGGGCAGCGAAGCAAAAGAAGTCCGCCTTCCGTCGGGGATCGGCCATATCGGGAAATACAGTGTCAACTGGAGTATAATTTATGTGGAAGAAGCAGCCTTGCCCGAAGGCTGGCATGATCAATGGTGCGGAACGTACAGCCGCGTTTACTGGGATGCGGGGAATACTCGTTTCGAAACGGAAGACGGTTTGTATGTGATCGAAGGGGATGTTGCGACGCTTGCAAAAAGTTTCGTCGATACCGAGGACGCTTACATTCTTCCCGAACAAGTGAGTTTCGGCGGAAAAACGTATCCCGTGCGCATCGGGCGCAGCGCATTGACTTTTATGCGGTGCAGGATCTTGTTCATTCCCGAATCTGTCGCGGCCGTTGAAAGCAACAACGTTCCCTATGCGAATATCGGTCTGATCTGTGTCGCCGCGCAGCAGGTTCCCGCCGGATGGGATCAGGATTGGAATCAAGGCAGCATCAGAACGTGTTTCGGCGTGACGCCCGAAACGTTTGCCGAGCAAGACGGCGTGCAGTATATTCTGCACGATACATACGCCGAGGCGTACTACTATACGGGCAGTGCAGAGGTTTTTGCTCTGCCGCGCAGTGTGGAAGCGGGCGGTGTTTCGTACCCCGTCAGCGCGGTTGCAGGCAGTTTTATCCGCTCATTGCATAACATTCATATCGTATTTTTCGACAGTGTTCAAACCATTCCGGCAGGAAAATATTATGCGAATAATGTCCGCATTTACACGACCTGTGAATCTGCGCCGGCAGGTTGGGAAGAGGGTTGGAATGCAACGTACGGCGGAGAGATCAGCGTTATGTACGGTCTTACGGGCGTAGACGGCACGCTGCATACCTATACGTTTGTCACGGAAGGCACTTCCGTGCCGAGCATGACCGCCGTGATGCTTCCCGCCGAACCGCAAACGGAAATGCAGGGTAAGTATTTCTGGGGTTGGTACGACAACCGGGCGTTTGAAGGGTCGCCGTTGGAGTTTCCTTATACGGGAACAGCGTATACGTTGTACGCCCGCTTTGAAACGGAGCAGATCCGCGACGGAAAGAGCTTCCAGACCGCTTTTGCGCTGGAAGAAGGGACGCAGACATCGGTCACGATCGAAAAGCCCGGTCGATCCGTTTACTTTGTGTTCACGGTTGCAAAGGGTATGAGCAAAGACTATATTATCAAATCGACAGGCGATTTTGATACATACGGTGTTCTCTACAACAGAAACTATACGCAGATCGGCGCGGCGGACGGCGGCGGAAGCGGCGAAAATTTCTCCATTTCCTGTTCGCTCGGCTCGATCTCGCGCGAAGAAACATATTATATCGAAGTCAAATTGCTCGATAAAACGCAGACAGGTTCGTTTATGTTGCTTTTGTCCCGCGTATAATGATTGCTACAAGAAAGTTTAATGTTTTCAATGCGGATTGCCGAAACGGGCTGTACGTTTTTGTGATACTGACAGACGAAAAGATTTGTGAGATTTCCTGGTGTTTTCGAGGCCGTCTGCGCCGCCACAGCCGCCAAAAACGGCGGCTGTGGCGGCTTTACTTCGGTTTCAAACACAAGGGAGACGCCCTGTTTTGCAGGGCGTCTCCCTTTTCTGTTTTGTCTTAAAAAAGTCGTTGTTGTCTGCGTCGCATTCGCTCCGCAAGCGCGTCGCTGACGCTCCGCCAAATAGACAAATTTTTTTAGCAAATACAAATTTATTACAAATTTATTACAATTTTTACAAGTGTATTATACAACTCTTCCGTAAAATGGATAAGGTAGGAATAAAACACGAAAGAAATAAGTAGTTGAGGAGAGAGGAAATGAATCTTCCGATGTGGATGATGTTGGCAGGGGAGCCGGTGGCGATGGATTATGTATTGTCGGTGGTATCGTTACTGGCGGGACTCGGAGCATTTTTATTCGGGTTCAAGGTATTGTCGGACAACATTGAGAAGCTGGCGACGAACCGATTGCGCGGCTGGTTTGACAAGACGGGGAAGAGTCGTCTTGCGGGCGTGGGGATCGGAACGGCGGTAACGGCGATCATACAGAGTTCGTCGGCGACGACGGTGATGGTAGTCGGGTTTGTGAATGCAGGGATCATGTCGTTGTTCCAGGCGACGACGGTGATCATGGGTGCGAATATCGGGACGACGATCACGGCGTACATTGCGTCGATGGCGGAGATCCCGCTGATAGAGTTTGTGACGGCGCTCACGTGTGTGGGCATATTCATGAACATGCTGTGCAAGAGTGAAAAGACGAAGACGATCGGTTTGATGCTGACGGGATTGGGTTTGGTCTTTTTGGGGCTGGAATACATGTCCGGGGCGATGAGCATATATCGAGACAGCACGGCGTTCAAGAGTTTTCTGACGACGGTAGACAATCCGTTCGTACTGCTTCTGATCGGAGTGATATTTACGGCGATCGTGCAATCGAGTTCGGCGGTGACGTCGCTGATCATCGTGATGGTGATGCAGGGGCTTGTGATCGGGAACGGCGGAAACGATGTACTGTTTTTGATTCTGGGAAGCAACATCGGGACTTGTATCACGGCGATTTTGTCGTCGATCGGGGCGAACACGAATGCGAAGCGAGCGAGTCTGATCCATTTGATGTTCAACGTATTCGGGGCGGTTATCTTTACGACTTTCCTGCTGTGCTGGCCGGGATTTATGGACAGCACGCTGAATGCATGGTTCCCCGGGCAGGCGGCGTCAGGACTTCGTATTGCGTTGTTCCACACATTCTTCAATGTTGTATGCACGTGTATATTCTTGCCGATGACCAATCTTTTTGTGAAGATATCGTGCAAGATCATATCGGACAAGAAGGACAAGAACCGTCCTGCGGGCGACGCGGTGCTTTTGGACGAGCGCTTTATACAGACGCCTGCGGTGGCTGTGAATCAGGCGAACAAGGCGGCTACGCGCATGGCGGAGCTTGCAATGCAGTCCTTAAGGACGGCGTTTGAAGGATTTGTGGCAGGAGACGAGACGAAAAAAGAGCAGGTAGACGAGCTGAATGCGCGCGTTGCGGACATGGAAAAGCGGATCGTGGCGTATCTGATCAAGATCTCGGCATCCGATCTTTCCCTGAACGACGAGCGGCTGATCTCTTCCATACACCACGCGACGAGCGACATTATCCGTATCAGCGAGCTGGCGGACAACATTACCAAGTACACGCGCAACTGCAAGCGCGACGGAATCGAGTTCTCGCAGGGAGTCATCCGTAGTTTGCAGGATATGTACGCGAAAATAGAGGATCTGTACGGAAAAACGCTGGACGTATTCGATAAAAAGGACATCACGGCGATCAAGGCGGTGGATGCGGTGGAAGATACCGTCGACGCCGCGCGCAAAGAGATGATCAAAGATCATATCCGTCGTCTGAACGAAGGAAAATGCAAACCTGCGTCCAGCAGCGTGTTCATCAACCTGGTCGGCAACCTCGAACGTGCCGCCGACCACCTGACATACGTCGCGCACGCATTCGACTGACGCGGCAAGCCGCGCGGCGGCAACTTCTTGCCGCCTATGCTTCAATAAGCGGTTCCGCTTTCTGGCAGCGGCAATGCAAGCGCGGTTTTTTCGCGAAACTTGTAAGATAAAAATGGGGCAATGCGATTTTTGATCGCATTGCCCCGTAAAATATACG
>QAKO01000076.1:11278-16412 GCA_003343765.1 Bacillota bacterium
TATGTTGAGCGGCAACCTACGACGTGAAGCAACTCTACAATGAGCGGCGGCAGGGAAGTTTGCCGAAAGAAGCGGAAAAAAGCGGAAAGAAAACATTCTTGCCTTTTTGAGGAAAGTGTGATATAATGCAGAAAAAAATAGCCTTGGCGCAAAGCGCCGCGGAACAGGAGAAGGCTGTGGAGAAGAAAGTATATCTTTTGGAAGACGACGCGAACATCGGGGAACTGGTGAAATGTGCGTTGGAGATGTCGAACATACAGATCGAGTGTTATGAAACGGTGGCGTCGTTTATGGCGGCGGTGGAGAAGAGCGCGCCTGCGGCGGCGCTTCTGGACATCATGCTTCCGGACGGAAGCGGGTTGGACGTGCTGGCGAAATTGAAGCAAAAGTATCCGTCGATGGGAGTAATTATGCTGTCGGCGCTGGGGCAGGAGACGGACAAAGTGCGCGGGCTGAACCTTGGTGCGGACGATTATATCAGCAAGCCGTTCGGGGTATTGGAGCTGACGGCTCGTGTAAACGCGTTGCTGCGCAGATCGGGCGGCACTGCGTCGCTGGTGCGCGGGAACCTTTCGCTGGACGAAGAGACGATGACGGCGACCCTGCGCGGGGTAAAGCTGGAACTGAACAACAAAGAATTCAATCTACTGAAGTATCTGATGCAGAAGGAAGGGAAAGCGCTCACGCGCGAGAACATTCTGAACGCGGTATGGGGGTATGACGAAGGGGAGACGCGCACGGTGGACAATCATGTAGCGCGGCTTCGCAAAATGGGCATCGATTACATAGAGACGGTATTCGGTGTGGGATACAAATTTGTATACAGGGAATAGAAAGTGCGGAAAAGGATCTTATTGGTAACGCTGCTGGTATCGGTGGTGGGGATCGTGTTGCTGTCCATTTTGTATTCGGCGATTTTTTACGATCAGTCGGTGGAAAAGGCATACGGGCAGCTGAAAATATACATGAATGTATATTCGGAAGAATTCCGTTCGGCGGAATTTTCGGAAGAGACGGCGCAGGCGCTTTCGGAGCAACTGGGCGGATCGCGGGTGACGTTTTTGCTGCGGGACGGCACGGTGATTGCGGACACGGAGGCAGACGGAGCCTTGGAGAGTCATCTGGAGCGGGAAGAAGTACAGGAAGCGCTGAGTGGCGGCGAAGGGTATTCGGTGCGGCAGAGTGCGACGCTGCGGGAGAACCTGGTGTATTATTGCCGTTTGTTTGAGGGAAGTTTTCAGTTGCAGGACGGAACGCAGGAAGAAGGCGTACTGGTGCGCATAGCGGTGAAAGCGGATTCCGGGTTTGCGATCTTTGCGGACGCGCTTCCGACGATGGTATGGTTTCTGATCGTGTACATCATGTGCTGTCTGTTTGTGGCGTGGCTGGCGACGTCGTTCATTTTGCGGCCGGTGGAGAAGCTGACGCAGGAAGCGGCGCACGGTGGCGGAAAGGAAGTGCAGACGGAATATGCGGAGCTGAAACCGATCGCGAAGATGATGAACGACATGAATGCGGATCTTCACGAAAAAGTGGAGAAAATGAAGGAAGACAGCCGCATTGAAAAGCTGATTTTAAACAGCATGGAACACGGGATCGTTTTGTTTCGGGATTCTGCGGACGTCATTTTGATCAACCGCACGGCGAAGCGGCTTTTGGACTATGAGAAGAACGAACCCATTCCCTGTTTTGTCAGCGATCGGGAGATCGCGGCGATTCTGGAAAGCGGCGAGAACACGTCGGTGGTGCGAAAAATCGGCGGACGGTATTACAGTTTACGGTTCACGTTCAATGAAAAGATGCGCGTGCTTCTGATCACGGACGTGACGGAAACGACGCAGGCGGCGCAGTCGAAGAACGATTTTATTGCGAACGTGACGCATGAAATGAATACGCCGCTGACGAGCATCCGCGGATTTGCGGAACTGATCGCGGCGGGGGCGATGCCGCCCGAAAAGCTGGAAGGGGTGGCGAATACGATCATCAAACAGAGCGACCGACTGTCGAACCTGATCCGAAGCATCATCAATTTTTCGGCGATCGATTCGGACGAGCTTCCCGATTACGAAGTGGATCTGTCTGAACTGGTACACGAGGCAGTATCTTCATTCGAGCCGAAGATCGCGCAGAAGGGCATTGCGCTGACGCTCAATGCCGACGCGGGCGTGAAAGTGATGAGCAGACGCGAACGGCTGTTGGAGATCGTCAACAATCTTGTGAGCAACGCGATCCGCTACAATAAGGAGAACGGCGCACTCACGGTAATGCTGACGGGCGGCGATACGCCTGTGCTGTGCGTTTCGGATACGGGCATCGGATTTTCGGAAGAGGATAAGGCGCGCATTTTCGACCGTTTCTATACGGTCGACAAATCGCACAACGGCGCGGGCGGCGGCTTCGGGCTGGGCCTTGCGATCGTGAAAAAACTCTGCCGCCGCGCAGGGTGGAAACTTTCGGTGGAAAGCGAACTGGGCAAAGGTACCGCTTTCCGCATCGAATTTTGCAGTGAGCCGAACAAAAAGACGGCATAAACAGCATTGCCGCCGATACGGGCGAAAAAACAGACGAAAAGCGTGGGATCGCAAAATATTTTGCGATCCCACGCTTGTATCATGTAAACCAAAAGCCGCCGTCCGCAGTATCAGCTGCAGACGGCGGCTTTGTTTTGTTTAAGGATAAAACCATGCATGATAAAACCATGCATGATAAAATTATGCATGATAAAATTATGCAAAAAAATCCCGCAAGAGAAATCATGCGGGATAAAATCATGTGAAATAAAATTACGGAAACAGATTCATGCCGGATAAAATGATTCCCAAAGGATGGCGTTTACAGGCTTTCGATGTAGAGGGAAGCGTTGGTTGCGGCGATGGCGCCGTCGGAAACGGCGGTAGAGACCTGCCGAACTGCTTTTGTGCGGCAGTCGCCCGCCACAAAAACGCCTTCCGTTCTGGTTTTGCAGCTCTCGTCCGCGACGATATAGCCGTTCTTATCCAGATCCGCCACGTTTGTGAAAGCGGTGTTGTCGGGAACTTGTCCGATCGCCACGAACACCGCGGGGATGTCCTGGCGGCAGAGATTTCCGTCCTTGTCCGTGTACTCGATGCCTGTGAGTTCGTCTTCGCCGATAAAATCGATCACGCTCGTGTTGGGGCGCACTTCGATGTTTTCTTTGGCGCGCAGTGCCTTTACGAGGCCTGCGTCGCCGAAAAACTTATCGAAGAGGGTATACATATACACTTTTTTGCAGTATCCCGAAAGAAGCAGTGCGTATTGCAGGGCGGAATTGGCGTCGCCGATCACGGCGACTTCGCGGCCCTTGTAAAAGGGGCCGTCGCATACCGCGCAGTAATAGACGCCCTTGCCGACGAGATCTTCGCGGTCGTGTTTTGTTTTGAGATGCTTGTGCCTGACTCCCGCCGCGATGATCACGCTCTTTGCAAAGTATTCGTTGTATTCGGTCTTGACCGAAAAGGTTTTGTCCTCGAGTTTTTCGATGTGAACCGCCTTTTCGATCTCCACTTCTGCGCCGAGCGAAGTGATTTGTTCGAACAGGTTATCTGCAAACGCTTCGCCGCTGATCTCCTTGATGGAAGGGAAGTTTTCCAGCCGCGGGGATGTGGCGATCTGTCCGCCCAGGCTGTCGCCTTCCAGAACCAAAACTTTTTTTCCGTTTCTTAAAGCGTAGAGCGCGGAGGTCATGCCTGCCGCGCCCGCTCCGATGATGATAATATCGTACATATCAGCCGATGCTCTCAATGTATTTGCGGATCTCGCTCGCGTTGTCGTACGTCTTGAACCCGTCGCCGTCGGGAACCAGCAGGGAAGGTGCTTTCTTTACGCCGTATTTGCGGGTGGTAGCCGCATCCTGTTCGGCGTTGATCACGCGGTATTTTACCCCCGCTTTATCCAGCATCATCTTGCTGGTCTTGCAGTTGGGGCAGCCGTCCCGCGTGAACAGCACGGGGCCGTCCAAAGCAGGTGCCGCGCAGCACGCTTCCGTCTTTTCTTCCGCGTGTTTGTGTCCTTTCAGCGTGGAATGGTTGATATCGTAAACTTTTCTGTCCTTGAATTCCTGCGTTTTGCCGTCGTTCCAGTTCTGTACGGGGCGATAATATCCCGTGATGCGGCTGTAAACTTCCGTCTTTTGTCCGCAGTGCGGGCAGGTATACTGTTCTCCCGCAAGATATCCGTGATCTTTGCAGATGGAATAAGTCGGGGACAGGGTATAGTAGGGGAGTTTGTAGTTGTCCGCGATCTTCTTGACCAGCGAAGCCGCCGCTTTCCAGTCGGGGAGTTTTTCGCCGAGGAATGCGTGGAATACCGTTCCCGAGGTATAGAGAGTCTGCAGATCGTCCTGAATATCGAGCGCGTCGAAAATGTCTTCCGTGAATCCGACAGGCAGGTGCGAGCTGTTCGTATAGTAAGGCGTTCCGTTTTCGTTCGCCGTGATGATGTCGGGGAATTGTTCCTTATCGTGTTTCGCAAAGCGGTAGGTCGTCGATTCCGCAGGGGTCGCTTCAAGGTTGTACAGATCGCCGTACTGTTCCTGGTAATCGGAAAGGCGTTCGCGCATATGGTTGAGAACGCGCTTCGTGAATTCCTGCGCTTCGGGATGTGTCAGATCCTTGCGGAGCCATGCCGCGTTGAGTGTCGCTTCGTTCATGCCCACCAGTCCGATCGTCGAGAAGTGGTTCGCAAAGGTGCCGAGATACCGCTTCGTGTAGGGATAAAGCCCTTCTTCGAGCAGTTTTGTGATGACCGTACGCTTTGTTTTAAGCGAACGTGCCGAGATATCCATCAAACGGTCAAGGCGTGCAAAGAATTCCTTTTCGTCCTTGCTCTGGTAAGCGATGCGCGGCATATTGATGGTCACAACGCCCACAGATCCCGTGCTTTCGCCGCTTCCGAAATAGCCGCCCGACTTCTTGCGCAGTTCGCGAAGGTCGAGACGCAGACGGCAGCACATACTGCGGATGTCGCTCGGTTCCATATCCGAATTGATATAGTTGGAGAAATACGGCGTACCGTATTTGGATGTCATTTCAAACAGCAGACGGTTATTTTCCGTATCCGACCAGTCGAAGTTTTTCGTGATGGAATAGGTCGGGATCGGGTACTGGAATCCGCG
>QAKO01000024.1:0-6879 GCA_003343765.1 Bacillota bacterium
GTAATCAAAAGATCGGGAATCATGTCATAAGAAAGTGTGCGCAGATACTCTGAAATCAAAGTGTCCAGTTTACGGAATTCGGGCATCTGCTTCACGCTGATCGCCCCGTCCAGCGCAGACTTGATCCCGTCAATTTTTTTCTCCAGCTCCTGCATACTGCGCTCGCCCGCCCCGGCGACCGCCGCGCCTGCCGCGGCTCCCGCCATTCCGCCGGTCATGATCCCGACAATATGCTGCGCCAACGCTTCATAATCGATCCCGCTGACCATCTTCGACGCCACGCGCTCCGCCAGCTGATCGTAATCGACCGGCTGCAAAGCATTCAGTTTCTCATCCAGAGCCGTCAGACTACCGCTCACCGCACTGATATTTTCGCCGAGAGGCTTTAACGTCTCTTCCAGCGCAGAAACATCCGTCCCCTTGATCGCATCGATCTTCGCCGATAAATCATCGTAGATCGCCATATCCTGCTTGTATGTGTATTTCATCTCCTGCAGAATATCGTCGCGCATCTTTTCTATGTCCATCGAAAGTCCCGTATACATGCTTTCAATGGCAAGCGAAGGATCTCCCTTTCGGAAGCTGACCACCGCCGTATCATCTTTTTTATAAGCAAGAGAATCTTCTTTCACCGCAGGCGCCGCAGCTTCCTTCGGTACCGGAGCCGCCGTTGCGCGTTTCTCCTCTTCCTTCGCGATCTCCGCTAAAATCCCCTCTTTCTGCTTTTCCAGTTCCCGTATAAAATCTTCTACCGTAGAACGTTTATATCCGCCGAATTCATCCGAAACCGCCTGCCCTCGCTGTTTGCGCAATGCCGCGATCTCGTCCATCGATGCTAAAATCCCGCGCATTTCCGTAAGATATTTATCCGTCGCTTTCAGCCGCTCAACCGCAGAAAGCCCGTTCAGTTTTTGGCGAATCGTTTCAGACATAATGCCCCCTCGAAGATATTATCTTCTCTTTTTGCCGAAAACGGCAGATTTGGTTATATTTATTTTACTATATTTCCCAAAAAAAGTAAATACTTTTCCCGTTATTTTTTCAACGCGCGTTCATTTTTTGTTTCCTCTGCATTTTTTTGAAAAAATTTTGGTTCCGCCCCCGTTTCCGACTTGCAAAGACTTGAAAAAAAATACAATTTATTGTATAATATTTCATATATTTATTTGACAGACGTCCGGGCTTTTGTGCCGTGTGACGTTCCGATCTGTAATAAAATCCCGAAGGAGTAAAGGATATGAGAGTTTATAATTTTTCGGCAGGTCCTTCCATGCTTCCGCTGGAAGTATTGGAAGAAGCGCAAAAAGAGTTCCTCGATTTCGCCGGCACCGGCATGAGCGTCACCGAGATCAGTCACCGCGACAAGGCCTTTTCATCCATTGTGGAAGAAGCCGAAGCCAATCTCCGCGAACTGATGAATATTCCAGATAATTATTGCGTTCTGTTCGTACAGGGCGGCGCCAGCCAGCAATTCGCAGCCATTCCGCTCAACCTTATGAAAAGCGGAAAAGCCGACTACATCGTGACCGGAAATTTTGCAAAAAAAGCTTGGCAGGAAGGCAAAATTTACGGCGACGCGCGCATGGTTGCATCTTCCGAAGACAAAACTTATACTTATATCCCCGATGTGGATAAAATTGCATTCAACGACGATTCCGATTACGTACACATCACTTCCAACAACACGATTTTCGGTACACGTTATATCAAATTCCCGAAAACAAAAGCACCTTTGGTGTGTGACATGAGCTCGGAGATTCTCTCCCGCGAAGTGGACGTCAATCAGTTCGGCGTGATTTATGCAGGCGCACAGAAAAACCTCGCGCCCGCAGGCGTGACCATCGTCATCGCCCGCAAAGATCTGATCGAGAATCCGCTCCCCATCTGCCCCACCATGCTCAAATGGAAAACACAGGCAGACAACGACTCGCTTTATAACACCCCGCCCTGCTTCTCGATCTATATGGCAAACCTCGTCCTTCGTCACCTTAAAAAACTGGGCGGCGTCAAAGAGATCAATAAGATCAACGAATACAAAGCAGGTCTTTTGTACGATTTCATCGACAATTCTTCTTTCTATACGAACAGCGTCGTCAAGGAATTCCGTTCCATCATGAACGTTCCTTTCGTGACCCCCTCCAAGGAAATGGATGAAAAATTCGTAAAAGAAGCAAAAGCGGAAGGCTTGGTCACGCTCAAGGGCCATCGCCTGGTCGGCGGTATGCGCGCATCCATCTACAACGCTATGCCTGTCGAAGGCGTGCAAAAGCTCATCGAATTCATGAAAAAATTCGAAAAGGAAAACGCATAAGGAGTTTATCATGGCTAAAATTTTAAAACTCAACGAAATAAGCGAAGTCGCAGCCAAGGAATTCCCCGCTGATTATACTTTTTCCGCGGACGTCAAAAATCCAGACGGGATCATGCTCCGCAGCTTCAATATGCACGAATACCCCCTCAACGACGAACTTCTCGCCGTTGCCCGCGCAGGCGCCGGTACAAACAATATTCCCATCCCTGCCTGCACCGAAAAAGGTATCGTCGTGTTTAATACGCCCGGCGCAAATGCAAACGCCGTCAAAGAACTCGTCATCTGCGAACTTTTCCTCGGCGGCAGAAAGATCACCGACGCAATCGACTGGGTCAAGTCTCTCAAAGGAACCGAAGGTATTTCCAAAGCGGTTGAAAAAGGCAAATCCAAATTTGTCGGCCATGAGATTCTCGGCAAAACCCTCGGCGTGGTCGGTCTGGGTGCCATCGGCGTACTCGTTGCAAACACGGCCGCAAACCTCGGTATGAACGTGCTCGGCTATGACCCTTACCTTTCCGTACAGGCAGCCCTGCATCTGGATAACCGCGTTAAAACCGCCGATCTGGATACAGTGCTCAGACAGTCCGACTTTATTACCGTTCATGTACCGCTCACGCCCTCCACGGATAAAATGTTCAACGCGGACGCTTTTGCGAAAATGAAAGAGGGAAGCGTTCTTATCAACAATTCCCGCGGCGAACTCACCGACGAGGATGCCGTTATCGCCGCTGTGGAAAGCGGAAAACTTGAACGCTATATCACCGATTTCCCCTCCGACAAACTCATCGGAGTCAAAAATATTATCTGCGTTCCGCACCTGGGAGCTTCTACCCCCGAAGCGGAAGATAACTGTGCGGCAATGGCGGCGCAAGAACTCGTCGATTACATCGAAAACGGGAATATCACGCACAGCGTTAATTTCCCCGACGTAAGCGCACCCCGTTCTTCCGTCAGCAGGCTTGCGATCATGCACGGAAACGTGGAAGGAGCTATCTCCGCTATTACTTCCATTATTTCCGGAAACAATATCAACATCGCAAACATCATCGATAAATCCAAGGGTGAAAAAGCATATATGCTTCTCGATCTCGATACCAAACCCTCCGACAAGATCATCGATGAAATCAAAAAACTCGACAGCGTGATCCGCGTCCGTATTTTTGACTAAAATAAGTTTTTTATGCATATTCTGCTTGGCGGCGGGGATTCCCGCCGCCAAGTTTTTTTATTCACGATTTGTTCGGTTGCAAAATACCTTTCCCAAAACTTTATTCAGCATCCCGTAACTGAAAATTCCGCATTTATGCCGCGGCGCGCAAATTTATTTTTGCGCCGCGTTTTTTCCTTCAAACCATGCAGAACATCAAAGATACAAAGGAAGGCGCCGCAATCGGCGCCTTCCTTTGATAGTTCACGGCCGAAGATCAGATGTTCTTCGGCTGTTCTTCTTCGTTTGTAAGGACATTGAATTGGTTGATCCAGACAGTTTTGTCGTCGATAAAGGAATAGACCGCACCGCAGTCTTCGCATTTGTAAAAATAACCTTTATCGTCCAACACATTGCTGCCGCAAATAAGACACAATCTGCTGTAAATGGATTTATCCGCTTCGAACGTGAATACCGTGCAACGCACGATCGATTCCAGATCCTTCAGTGAATTTTTATTGCCCGGCACCACACAGGCGGCGCGGTCACTGTAATCTGTCTTGTGCATGCTCACGACAAACTGATTGTTTTTCGAATACGGCTCCGAAATATCCGTATGCAGTTCAATGACCGTCGTTTGCTGCGAGCGCATTTTCGCGCACTGCACCAAAACGGTGATCTTGTCGGGATCGGCATTGATGACCACGTTGAACAGACCGTTTGACAAACAGAAATCCTGCAATCGGAAGTCCTTTTCGATCTGCGAAAACTGCACATCCCTTGTGATTTTGAAGCCCTGACGCACATAGCAATCGATCATCGCCAGCGATACGAATGCGCAATACACCGATTTCTGCTGTTCCAGCGTCAAAAGCGACAACCCAGCATAAAATTCATCCAGAAAACGCCACAGCTTGAAACAGCCGTGATAATTTGCGTTGTGTATGAAAAGATTCGTCGCCTCCGGCCGTCCCGAAAACCTGGGACAATTCGACATGATCTTATAAAACGAACTGTTGCGCAGCTGCGTAAGCTTTCCGCGCAGATAAAACAGCTTTTTATAATCGGTGAACGAACGCGGATCGCTGTTTTTGTAAAGATCGCTGTCGATCAGCTTTACAAGGTCGAGCTTGTTCAGTGACGAACTCTGAAAGTATGCCTCATACATATTTTTGACGCCGTCTTTCGCATACTCCATCGGCAGATTCAGAAAGCGGATCACCTTGTCGATCAGCGAACGCACAACTCTGTTTTCATAGGTATTGTATTCGTCCTCGTTCGTTTTGGCGTAAACATATTCGGGAACGATTTTTTTACCCTTTTTCTTCCAGAGTTTCGGGTCTTTTACCGTCATCTGAATACCTTGCGGCGTCAGATTGCTCGCAAGTTCCGTGCGTACCTGCGTGTATTCGCTCTTTAAGATAATGTACGGAGCACGCACGACTTCGATCAGCTGCGGCAGGCAGCTCTCGATCCGATCGACCAACACCGCCGTATCCAGCTTGTCCGACGTGGGAATATAAAACGAAAATTCACCCTTTTTCTCCGCTTGAAGGAGCTGCGCAACCGTGCGCAGCTCCCCCGCAGAAAATTGCTTGTTGAATTTTTCCAGTGAAGCAACAGACATCAGAACAACTTCCTCTTCAATCTCGCAATCGTTTCAAGCGTGGAAGAAAAATCCGTCTTGTTAAACTGCTGTAAGATCAGTTTTTCCAGCTTGACAAGGTTCCCTTTGATACTGTCGTCAAATCTGCCGTCCAGTTTCCGCAGGATCTTGCGCGCAAACATCAGATCCAGCGCCTTCGCCGCCGTACCGCCGCACGCTACGTACACCGGCACAAACTTGATGATCTGGTTTAAAATACGGTTACCGAAATTGACGTCAAACGCATCCAGAACAAATTGCGTCAGCACCGAGAAACGTTCCATATCCGCTCTCGTCAGCGCATAGGACGGCGTCATCTGCGCATCTTCAAACAGCGCACGCAGTCTGTTCGCTCCCAGATGGATCGGCGCAATGTTGCGCGTCGACACCGTGGATTCGTTACGCTGCGAAAAATCAATGATCACTGCACGGTCATACACTTTATCCGTCACCGTAAACGTGGAATCATCCTTATTGGCCGTCCCTACGAACCATACGTTCTGCGGGATCACAACCGAACATCCGTCCAGTTTCAGGGGCAGGATACCGCCCGTCGAAACAGGCATCAGCTCGATCTTCCACTGGCTTTCATCCAGCTCGAGAACGGAAAGAAAATCTGCAAAATAATATTCGATCCTCGACAGGTTCATTTCGTCCAATACCATCAGGTTGATCTCATCCGTCTGATAATTCGCCTGATACAGCGCACGCAAAAACGGCGTTTCCTTGAACTTTCCGACAAAATCATTGTAGTAGCCGAGAATATCGCTGCGATCCTTCCACGACGCCTGCACCGACGTAAAGCACACGTTCGTGCCTGCGTATTCCGCAAAATATTTCGGAAGTGACGTTTTACCTGTTCCCGAAAGACCTTCCAGGATCATAAAATGCGAACAGGCAAGCCCGCTGACAAACGCGCGCAGCGTTTCCATCGTGTAAAACATCCCTTTGCTTTCCAGATACATATTGAATCCGTCGCAAAGCTGCCTTAACGTCACATTTATGGAAGCCTGCGGATGGTACGGATATTTCAGATACTCCTTATCCATTTCCGTCAGATCGGGGAAAATGATACCGGGGGCCTCTTTCTTTTCCTTCTTCTCTTTCTTTTCTTCTTCTTTGTCCAATTCTTTGCGCAGTTCTTTCGCGCGGTTGCGCTGTGAAAATTTTAACTTCGGAGCGCTATCCTTGCGCGTTGCCACCACATACGCATAGTTGAGCAGGTAACAAAAACCCACACACAGTACAAAAATTGCAAACGCTACGATGAAATTTACAAAATCCAAAGCAAAAAACGCAAATTTTTGGTGCAATGCCGCATACATTACGATCGTCGCAAACAGCATCGCCATCGTCGGGATGAACGTAAATATCCACAGTCTTGCGTCCATATCGTAATACTCGCCCGATTCATCCGAACGCGCATTCAAAACAAAAATGATCACCGCCCATTGCACGATCGCAATCGCAGACAGAATCGCAAGCAGATACCACGATCCCGCTTTGATCGAGTACACTTTGAAAACGCTCAGCAAAATCAGAACGAAAAAAGAAACAGCAAGAAAGATCAGTAGTTTCAAACCATTTTCGCACGTCATTTTCGTAATCTTTTTCATAATCAGACTCCTTCATACATCTCTTTTCAATCTATCAAACGCACCCGCCGATCGGCGGAAATGCGGTTTAATCATCAAACAGACTCATGAGTTCCGTAATATCCGTGATCCCCTTTAAAACAAGTTTTTTACAACTGTCCCAAAGATTGACCATTCCGCC
>QAKO01000024.1:9878-19724 GCA_003343765.1 Bacillota bacterium
CATAGTTGAGCAGGTAACAAAAACCCACACACAGTACAAAAATTGCAAACGCTACGATGAAATTTACAAAATCCAAAGCAAAAAACGCAAATTTTTGGTGCAATGCCGCATACATTACGATCGTCGCAAACAGCATCGCCATCGTCGGGATGAACGTAAATATCCACAGTCTTGCGTCCATATCGTAATACTCGCCCGATTCATCCGAACGCGCATTCAAAACAAAAATGATCACCGCCCATTGCACGATCGCAATCGCAGACAGAATCGCAAGCAGATACCACGATCCCGCTTTGATCGAGTACACTTTGAAAACGCTCAGCAAAATCAGAACGAAAAAAGAAACAGCAAGAAAGATCAGTAGTTTCAAACCATTTTCGCACGTCATTTTCGTAATCTTTTTCATAATCAGACTCCTTCATACATCTCTTTTCAATCTATCAAACGCACCCGCCGATCGGCGGAAATGCGGTTTAATCATCAAACAGACTCATGAGTTCCGTAATATCCGTGATCCCCTTTAAAACAAGTTTTTTACAACTGTCCCAAAGATTGACCATTCCGCCTTCTTCCGCCAATGCCCGCAGCTCTTCCAACGGAGCTCCGCTCGTCACGGCCGCTTTGATCTTATCGCTCATATACATGATCTCATGTACCGCAATACGTCCCTTGTATCCCGTATTGTTGCAGAACTGACAGCCTTGCGGACGGAAAATACTCGCCGGCTCGTCCAGGCCCAAGATCTTCATTTCCGATTCCGTCGTTCTGCCGCGCTTTTTGCAGGCGGGACACAATCTCTTTACCAGTCGCTGTGCAATCACGCCGACCACGGCGTCCGCCACGAGATAATCGGTCACTTTCATGTCCTCAAGACGGATGATCGCGCCCGGCGCGTCGTTGGTATGCAGCGTCGAAAACACCAGATGCCCCGTGATCGCGGCGCGCACCGCAATCTCCGCCGTGTCTTCGTCACGGATCTCGCCGACCATGATAATGTCCGGGTCCTGACGCAGAATACTGCGCAGTGCGCTCGCAAACGTCAGGTTCGCTTTCGTGTTCACCTGCACCTGGTTGATCCCGTGCATCGTGTATTCCACAGGATCTTCGACCGTAATGACATTCACCGTCGGACGGTTGATCTCTTTCAGGAACGAGTACAGCGTCGTCGACTTACCGCAACCCGTAGGCCCCGTCAACAACACGATCCCGTATGAATGTGCCAGTATTTTATCGATAACGGCATTCTCTTCCGCCGTAAAGCCCAGATCGCTGCGACTAAAATTGAATGCGCTCTTGTCCAGGACACGGATAACAAACTTTTCACCGTAGACGGTCGGCAATGTGGATACACGGAAATCGTAATCGGTATCGTTGATCGTCATGCTGATACGCCCGTCCTGCGGCAGACGCCTTTCCGCAATCGAAATTCCCGAAAGGATCTTCAACCGCGCACAGATCGCAGGATAACTCTCGATGGGAAACTCCGCGCGGATCTGAAGATCTCCGTCGATACGGTAACGCACTTTGACCGTCTTTTCAAACGGTTCGATATGTATATCGCTCGCACGGAACGGCACCGCTTCCTTGATGATCGAATCCACCAACCGCACGGACGGATTGTTGATCACGTCTTCGTCTTTGTCGATGATTCCCATCGGCAGACCTTTCGCCGAATCCACCAGTTCCTTGTCTTTCGCCCGCTGCAGATCTTCCAATGCCGTCGCCGTCGACTGCACCGCCACGATCGAATCGATAAATACATCGATCTGCACCGCCGGAACAAGTATAAAATCCATCGGCCCCACATAGATCTGACTCAGCATCGACATCGCCGAAAAATCCAAAGGCCGCGCGATCGCCACCAGCATTTTCCCGCTCTTATCTTTCATCACCGGAACAAATTTGTGCTTCCGCAGAAATGCAAAGGTCACATTCTCCAGAAGAGATCTGTCAACCTCCAGCATATCCATTTCACAATAAGGAAGACAGAAAAACTCACCCAGCGCCGCCAGAGCCGTTACCTGTGTACAATAACCTTTCGCGATCATGTAATTTTCCACAGGCATATTCAAGCGCATACAATCCTGATAGATCCCCTTCATCTGTTTGCGCTTGATGATCTTTTTATAGACGTAATATTGTAAGATTTCGTAATTCAGTTCCATATTTCTCCCCTGTCCGTCACAATGTATTCATCATCTGCAAGATAGGCGAATAAACCGTCATAAACAGAACGGCAACCGACGCACCGATCAGACACAAAACCACAGGCTGAATGATTCCCGTCAAAGCAGAGATCGAACGCTCAACCTGATTTTCAAAAAACGGAGCCGATCTGCCCAATACCGCTTCCAGTTCGCCCGTCCCCTCACCGACCGATACCATCTGCACCAACATCGTCGGAAACAGTTTATAGGTCTGCAACGCCATCGTCAGAGTCATGCCTTGTCGCACGTCTTCCGTCGCGCGGTGAAACTGCGCCGCCACATAGGAATTGCCTAAAACCCTGCACGTTTCGTCCATCGCGTCGACTATATCCATTCCGCTGGAAACCAGCAGCGAAAACGCGCGGCAAAACCGCGCCGACACGTTGTTCCGTACAATATTCCGCACGATCGGCATATGAAATTTGCATTTATCCCAATAATATCTGCCTTTCGGCGTCCGCAAAAAGACGATCCACAAAAATACAACCGCCAGCAAAACCAATATAATCGTCTGCCAATGTTCCTGAAAATAAATTCCGAAGTCATTCAAAGCTACCATCAGTCCCGGCAATTCCACCTCCATCTGCGCCAGCGCATCCTTGAAAGACGGAATAATAAAGACAATAATAAGCACAATGACCGCCAACGCCATAAAGATCAGTACGCAGGGATAAGCGAGCGCCGAACGCATCTTTGCTCGCATTTTGCCGTCCGCTTCAAAGTAGTCCGCTATCGACACCAGCACCGTATCGATCGAGCCGGATACTTCGCCGACGCGCACCATGCTCCGAAAAAACGGCGGAAAGGCGCGCTTGTGCTTTTCCATCGCTTCGGACAAGAGTTTCCCTGCCTTTACGTCCTCATAGACCATATCCAGCACCCGCCGCAGATATGCGGTATACGGCTGTCTGCGCAGAACCGCCAGCGAATCCACGATGGACGTGCCCGACGTGATCATGATCGCAAACTGACGGCAAAATGTGGACAGTTCGTTGACCGAGATCTTTCCGGTCAGACTGAAAAAAGGATTCGGGGATTTATCGGAATCTACTTTCGCGGAAACAAGATACAGATTCTGCTTCGCAAGCTGCGCGCGCAGATCCTTTTCGTTTTCCGCCAAAAATGTACCCGTGAATTTTTTTCCGTATAAATTGATCGCACTATACTTATATTTTTTCACAAATGTTACCTCTCACGACAGGCTCTCACTTCCGAGAATCAAAAGTTATGATGCTTGTTGTAATGCCCCGCAAACAGACATCCGAACAAATCCAGATTTTCTTTGATCTCCGGAACAAACTTCTCCGACGCCGAAAAAGGTCTGAATTCGATCCCTTCGCTCTCTTTTTGCTCTGCGTTTGCCTGTTCCAACAGCGGGTACAACTCCGCCGGCATATTCACTACCACAAAATCCGGCTTGATCATATATTCTGTCAGTTCCGCCTGACGCGCGTACAGCAAAATCCATTTCATGATGATACGGAAATTTTCGTAACGGATCCCTTGTTCCGTTTCCGGTATCTCCCGCATCATGAATTTCGGATAACGTTTGGGCATTTTGCGGTAAACTTTGATCTTTTTCGGCTTGAAAATATTTCCTTCGCCGTTTTCTTCCGCATTTTCCTGCGAACCCGAAACGCCGTCCGTCTCCTGCGCAACCGCTTCCGCCGCGCCGTCCGCCAGACGCCCTTCGTCCACTTCCTCCACCGACAATCCGCCTTCTTCGGAAATATCGTCGTCCTGCTCGTCCCTGTCTTCCTCGTTCAGACTGTCCGCAGAAACTGCCAGCCTGTCTTTCGCGTCCGCCGAAGCCGCCGCCGTTTCCGCTTGCACCGTCCCAGAATATTCTCCTGCCTGCGACTCATTATCCACCGCATAATCTGCAATCGTAGCGCCTTCGGGTATCACGGACGGATCGGCGTCGACCGACTGCGTCAGCGCCTTTGCCCGCGCGATCTCGCGCGCATTGATGACTGCGATCTCACCCATCTGGTGATCCGTTTGCATATATTCCGATTCCACTTTGTCGCTCCGCAGCAATGCGGATCCGTGCGGGATCGTCGCAACTCCCTGCGTTTTGCCCTTGCCCGCCACGACGATTTCCGTGTAATCCGCGTGCATATCCGCAAAGACAAAACTCTTTCCGCGAAGCCGCGGCGCAAAATTCAGCGCACAATCCAACAACGCATTGCCGCTGTACGTCGTCATCTTCGGGAATACTTTTACTTCCGTAAGAAGTTTGTAAATCTTGTTGATCAGTTTTTTATCAAAATAGATCGCACCGTAAATCGTGTACTGCTTATTCTGCAAAAGCACAAACTGGTTGATCTTCTTTCCGCGGTGACGTCCTTCGTAAAGATTGTTCATCTCCGTTTCCAGAGCCTGCTGCGATTTCGACTTTGCCATATTCGGAAGGTTGAACGTCTCAAACCCGACCGCCCTGTCCGGCAAAATCACAAACGCCGACAAATTCCGCAACGACGGCTTACGCTGAAAATATTCTTCCAGCAGTTTCTGAGCCTCTTCAAAAAATTCATCCGAAAATATGCAGGTGCTGAAATGCAGATATTCCACTTCCGCCTTGTCCGTCGCCTTCTCCGCATTCATGATCCGGATGTTGCTGTTTTGCATATCAAAGCCGACAAATAATTTCATAATCTTTTTCCCTCTGTCTTCTCACAATCGAAGCGCTACACGAGATCCCTTTTATTTTCTCACACAAACAGCGCCATATATCCGTCGACAAGCGCATTTCCGAACAACATCGCCGCAAATACGCCCAGCGCCAGGTACGGTGCAAACGCAAATTCTTCCGAAACATCGCCAAGCCCCTCACGCCCTGAACGGATAAATATTTTACGCAGAACAATGTCCGCCAACGCCACAACAATCGCAAAAACAATGGACGCGATCGTCGCTTTCCAACCCAGAAACAACCCCGCAGATGCCATCAGCTTCACGTCTCCGAATCCCATTCCTTCCCGCTTGAACAGTACAAACGAGGCGCAATAGAAAAACAGAAAAAATCCGCCGCCCAGTAACAGTCCGTACAACTTGTCCTGCCAGCCCGTCTGACCGTCCGCAAAGATCCCTCCGACCGCAACCAGAAAAAAACATATCTGCAAGCTGTCGGGTATAAACAAGTTTTCCATGTCGATCAGCGACATCGCCAAAAGAAGCGAGATCGCCAACGCACACACCAGCGAAAACCAGATGCCGCGGCTGAAATACATCGTGAGCGGACACATCAGCCATAAAACACAGTTTATGAGTTCCACCACGAAATACCGAGGCGAAACGGACGCGCCGCAATAACGGCATTTCCCGCGCAGAATCACATACGAAAGCAAAGGTATGTTGTCATACCATGCCAGTTTATGATCGCAGGTCGTACAGTGCGATGCAGGCTTTGCAAGATTCATGCCGCGCGGCAAACGGTAAATCACAACGTTTAAAAAACTGCCGATACACAGCCCGAATACCGCAAACATCACGCACGCCGTAATATAGTAATATTGCTCCATACTTTTCCCTTTGATTTTCCATTCGCGGATACGTTACGGCGTCTGTACTGCGGGGATCTCCCCGTATATGTACCGAACAACCCCACCGTCCGACGAAAGCTGTACCGTCAGCGCCACCGTCCCGTTTTCGCCGTGACGAATGATCAGCATTTTATTATCGACGGATGCCGCGTCTATCGTAAGATCATGCTCCGCAAGCAAAGCAGAATCGAGTTCTCCGATGCTGCTCTCGCCGCTGATAAAGGAATCCCCCAACGCGTCAAGATCGCGCTTGTACTCCAGATATTCCTGGTATGCCTTGCTGTAATTGTTGGTCACTATTGCCAACGTAAGCAACAGTCCCGTGAATGCGATCACGATCACCATCAGGACGATCGCATATTCGATCGTGAATGCGCGCGAAAATTTCCGTTTCATGCGATCACCCCCGTATGTTCGATCGGAGACGCCTTTCCGCATTCCGAACGGATCGCGTACGTATCCGTCCCGCCCGACGCTGCGCCGAATTGCAGACGCACCGTAAGATGCAGCTTCCCGTCCGTATAATCGTATTTATAAGCAGCCGCCGACGCCGTATATGCCACCGTAAGGCCGCGCTCCAAAGATCCGCCGTCGTACTGTACCAATAACATTTCCAACCAGTTCGAAACAGTATTTTCCAGATTGCTCTCCGACGGAATATCGCAACGGAACGCAAACGCAAAATCCTGCGCAAATGCCTTGAAAATTGTTGCCTGGCGATTTTGCGCGTCTGAATTATTCGACGCAAAACGTCCGACACTGTCCATCACTGATAATACTTCGTCTGCCGCCGTAGTGCATTCCAGGGTCTGCGACGACTTCGCCTGAATCTGCGCCGCAACCAACGCCGACGCAAGCCCGCCCGCCGACAGCATGATCACCAATGCCATGGTAACGATAACTTCTACCAATGAATAGGCGCGGCTGCGCGCCGAAATTGTCTTCACTCCGCACCCCCTTCCAGTATTTCACAGGCAAACGTTCTGCCCGATACCCGCAAATATATCGTAAAACGGAACGAATCTTCCGATTCGCTTGCCGCAGTATAATCATAGTTATTTGTCTGCTCTTCTATCCGCATCCCCGTGTATGTGTACGCATTGATACGCACCACTGCCGCCGAGCCAGCACTTCCTTCCTGCACCGTACCGCGGCCGAATTCCTGCGGATATGTGAACACTACCGTGTTCTCTTTTTCGCCCTTTTCAAAACGGATCCCGTACACCGCGCCCGTCGCGCCCGATTCCCCCGACAAAACAGCCTGCACAGTGCCGTCCGAACCCGATGTAATTTCGTAATCCGTGCAATCAAATGCGGAAAACCAATAATCGACCTCCGAACGTATCTGCGCCAACGCCGAAACACGATCGCTTTGCTCTTCCGTTTTTGCACTGAATCCTGAAATATATGTTATGAAGGATATCACTAATCCCGCCACGATCGAAAACAGAGCTATCGTTATGATCAGCTCAACAATCGTAAAAGCACGGCGAAATTTTGTATGACTTCGAATATTTTTTCGCATTTCTTTTATTCCAAACCGTTTTTTTCTGAAAAAAACAGCGGCAACCCACTCATTTTGTTCGTTTATAACACGCTTCCTTCTCTTTTTTTCAGTATTTAGACACTTCTCCGATACTATGAAAAAAGGGAAATCCCGATTGTTTTATCAGACCCCCCTCTTTTTCTCAAATGTCCGGATCGTACAATTGCGGCGATTTATTGCACTTCTCCGTATTTGGGTCTGTTCCGCGCTTTCGGCGCGGAACAGCACCTTATTTATTTTATTCCCTGCTTTCACAGGCTTTGCTCTTTTCGAGCGGGTTGATTATTAGCCCTGCGAGCCAGCCACCGTCAAAAGATAGACAGTAAAGCCACTGGAGAATGCGTAACCGTCAGCCGTAACAGGTTCCTCACCTTCTGCCGGAGCTTTTACTACCGTTCCATCTTTATCGAAGCCTAAAACCACACCCGCAGTGTTATATGTCTTTTTCTCATAGGTTACACTTTCAGGGTCAGCAGTTACGTCCTTTTTAACCGGATTCACATCAAAGTTGCCATCCAAAACAACGAACGCGTACCCATCGTGAACGATAAGATAATCCATTTTCAAAGGATCTACTGTCGTTGCAATTTCAGCAGAGCAAGTCGTCCATTCGCTCTTGGCTTCCTGCATTGCAGCACTTTCGTTCGCTTTGTCCACAACCGTCGTGAAGGTCGGGATCAGAACAGCCGCAAGGATCGCAATAACCGCAATTACGATGACAAGTTCGGTGATCGTAAATGCTTTTTTCATCTTTTTCAACATAATTTTTCTCCTTCTATCAAGTATTTTCGCCGCAAAAATTGAAAACCTTTCAATGCTGAGCCTTTCGACTCAATAAAAACACCGTATTCCGCCAAATGCGGCAGAATACGGTGCCACTTGTTCTCGGAATAATCTCAAGTATTTCGTTTCCGTGCGCTTACGCCTCTTCCGCTTCTGCCGTCTGATCTTCTTTCTGACGGTAACGCTGACGGCGCAGCTCTCTGTTGCGCTCTTTGCGGTACTGCTGTTCTTCACGAATATTCTCAATCGTAATGTCCGCAGTCTGCTTTGCAAGCACAAGATCCGAATCCGTTTCCAATTTGATTACAACCGGATTGATTTTAATCGTCTTGATACCTTCTTCCCGCACAAAACGGTTCAGATCCGTATTCGCAAGCAGGAAATTCAAAATCACAACACCGCGCTTGATCATCACTCGCACGATCTTATCCGTCTTGCACTTGAATGTCACGGCATTGCTCGCTTCTACTTTCTTGCAATCCGGATTTGCCAGTATGTACGCAACGATCGAATCGTACCGCGTTCTCGCTTCCGACGATAATTCGGCATATTTGTCAATAAACGTTACTTTTTCCTGTTTGTTGGACTCAAATACTATGCTCTTGTCCGTCAACTCTCCGTAACGGTCTACAAGCTCCTGCAATTCGTCCAGCTTCTCGCTCTTGTACGCATCGTCTCCCGCCGCCGCTGCCATTTCATCCTTCATCGGCTGCAGTACCGACGTATCTTCCTCCGCAACAGCTGCCTTCGCTTCCGCTACCTGCGGCATACTGTCACAAATTATGATTTTTCCGTCCTGTACTTTCAGAATCAGGTCATCGTTTTCCAAACGAAGCCCCTTTCCGCTCTTAATCCTGTCCGAAATCGCAGCTCTGCGCTTCGCTTCCATTTGTCCGTCAATCACCCACATCACGATCGCTGCTGCCAGCAATACGATGAAAACACAACTGATGATCAAATAAAATAATTCCATTCCTTGCATATCCGTTTATTCCCCCTTCCCTGCGTTGGAAACGAGCTCGACGTTCTCACTATTAACATCCTTACACTCTATCCGTACCACTTTACCGTCCTGTACAATATCCAGCAGGTATTTGTCGCTGTCTTCGATCTTCTTGATCTCTTCCTTGTACGCCCGCACCTGCTTTGCCATCGATATGCCTTTTACAATGATCGCAGTCAGCATCGCAACCGCAAACAATATGCATACAACGACGATCGCAACTTCCATTCCTGTCATTTCCGAACATACCCTCCCGTTTTTTTCCCGCTTCTTTTCATACCAATGACATTATCCGACTGAAAATTTTTAACGTTCTCCGCCGCCGATTATGCCGAAACGTGTTGAAACAAGCGCTTACTATTGATTATAGTATAGCAAAATCAAAAACAAATGTCAATATTTCAGCATAAATTTATACATTTATTTTTTCATTTTTTACATATCTCACATTCGCTTGTCCGTTCTCCATTTTCAGAATAAAACGCCGCTTTTTCGGAATTTTTATCACAGGCATACCGTTTCGGCAAAAAAACGCCGTTTTTTCGGTTTTTGCTTGCTTTTTCAGAATACGTACCGTCTGAATTTTCACAGATTTCAACCTATCTGCTTTTTCATACTACACGCAATTTTCTTGTCTGCGCAGCAATTTTTTTCACCTTCGTCTCACGCCGCCCGACAAACCTTCTTTTTTCCATTCCGCAATTTTCTCTTTTCCCGTCTGTTCGGCTTCATAAAATTTATATATGTAATTTTTATGCAGCC
>QAKO01000039.1 GCA_003343765.1 Bacillota bacterium
CGATTGCCTTGTCGGAACATCGACAAATTCATGAAGATCGTATTTTTGTTTCATAGTGCTAATATTTTAGCACTTTTTTTGCATTTTGTCTATAAATTGCTTATATATTAGCGATAGTATTTAAATAATTTATCTTACAAATACATCGGACTTTTACCACTATCGGCAATAGGTAAATCAAAGGGGAGCCTAAATATAGACTCCCTTTTGATTTGTAATAACTTATTCTTCTTCATCATCTTCTCTGCTATGCCAGTATTCATCATTGTTTGGATTACACTGATTTGCATGATTATCTAAGTTGTCCCAATACGCATGATTGTTAGGGTTATGCTGATTTGCATAATCATCCAACTGTTGTTGTGTATGAGTATAACCTGAAACACCATTGCCTTTACCCATAACCTCACCTCCTTTTATATTTCATATCAAGGATAATATCTCAACCCCATAGGATCTTCCAGATTTTCTCTCTCGGCATAGGCTATATCATAAAAGTATCTTTCATAATTCCACTGAGCCTGCTCATAATCTTCATGATATACACACTTGCAATATTCCTTAAAAAACTCTGCACATCCGTCCAATAATTCAATAATAAGCTTCTCAGAAAACTTTACATACGATGCCGCTATATATCCTTGTTGGAACTTACCATTATACAACACTTCAGGATATCTGTCTTTTAATTTTTTATAGGTAGATAAACTGTTATGTTTAATAAAATGCCAAATAAGATATAATTTGTCGTGAAATTTATAATGTTCGAAATCCCTTGCTGTTCCCTTTTCCCCAGAATAATCATACAAAGCATTTCGATCAAAATGTTCAACATTTTTCCCGTTTCGAGCTAAAACGTAAACCGTAATCGCTTCGATTCGTGAAGCCATTTGGTGAAAAAACTGCGCATATAAACTAAATAAAATTGTATTCACTTCTTCTTCGTATTTTGCTTGATTTTTTATATTTTGCATTAAAGCCCAACTCTGAGACTCATCATAATCGGTTATTCCACACATAAAATTATCGTCATCAGCAGCGATTAATTCCTTTGGCTTTTTAATTCTATCTGCTTCTCTTTGAATCAGGCCCTTAAAAATATTATACCAATCCGATTTAATTTGATTTATTTCCTGAATAAGCCAATTACAGTTATAATCGTAGCGATCTATCTTAGCCGGATGAAAGTAATGAGATCTGCGCCTATTTACTACTTTTAATTGTTCCTCATCTAAAGTGGTATATGTCATTTTTTGAAAACGCTTTGGGTCAATTCGAATATGCCTTTCAGGATGTCTTTCATTTGCTATTTCACCAAAAATCCCCCAATAGCGCATATCAGAGATATTAAAGCTTTCGTCTAATTCTTCATATAATTTTTGATTGACAAACCTTCCCTTTCGATCTTTTTTCATGACCTCTCCTTATAAAAAAAGCACTCCCGTGGGAGTGCCTTCGCTTGATTGATTACCAAGCTAAATACATAAGACCATACCACGCTAACAGTCATTTGTCTACAGCTACGCTTACTTTGTGAAATCTTAAGCGACAATACTTAATACGGGGCAAATATTTATGCGCAGAAATTAAGCTCATCAAGTACCAAAGCAGGAAGCAACCTTTAACAAACTATGTTTATAGGCATATGCCCGAAAAACGGATTCGGACAATTCTTATGTGGTATTAGTTTACCACACAAGAAATCCTATGTCAATAGTATACTTTATTTTTTCATTGTTCGCAATGAACCGTCCGTTCAAAAAAGACACCCTATGTTGCAAGGATGTCTTCCACGTGAACGTCGAATAATCGAGCAAGATTAAGAAGATTTTCAATCCCAGGCATTTTTTTACCGCTTGCCCAGTCATAAATTACCCTCGGCGAGGATAATTCAAGAAAATCTGCAATCTCCTCCCTGCTATATCCCGATTTTTCAATCAGAATATAGAGTTGCAAACCCGTTTTCTTCTTGTCCACTTTTAATTTGTAATTCATATACGTACCTCCAAATGACAATCGCCAAATTTGGTACAAATAGAATTACAGAATTATTTTATCACGGTATTCTTTTAAATGCAAGCCCCATATAAATTTAAAATATTAAAAACATTTTATTTCTCTGCCAATGTACGTAGCAACTCAAATACGATTTGACGCTTTTCGGGCGGTACCTTTGAGAACAATTCTAATAAAACAGTCTGTTCGGAATCCAAATTCATTTCATCCACACCACTGTAAAATTCTGCTTGCGATATTCCCAACGCAAGACAGATGCTTTCTATAGAATTTCTATCCGGAGTATAGTGCTTTTCATTGAACCAATCATATACGGTTGTAGGATAAAAGCCCGCTTCTTTCGCTAACTTGTATTTCGTCCATCCGTTCTTTTTCAGCAGCTCTAATATTCTATCTTGAACAGTCATTATTATGCTCTCCCATTTATAGTGTTTACACTAATATTTTATTATTGTTGACACGAATTTTTATTCGTGCTACAATGTAAATAATATTATTGCTAAAACGTAATTATAGGAGATTTTATGAAAACATGCTGTCTCACAGGACATCGTCCGAAGGGATTTCCTTGGGATTATGCGGATAAAGATTGTATGGAACACAAAAGCTATCTTGCCTTGCTGCGGGAAAAAGTTGTTGAACTGATTTCAAAGGGCTACAGTCACTTTATTTCGGGCGGTGCGCTGGGTGCAGATTCAGACTTTGCGGAAATTGTTATCGACTTGCGGAAATCCGCTTACCCTGACATTACGCTTGAAATTGCCGTCCCCTGCCCCAATCAAGATTTGAAGTGGCGCTCAGAAGATAAACGCCGATACAAGAAAATCTTCAAAGCGGCAGATTCCGTCAATGTCATCAGCGAAAAGTATTCTGACTTTTGTATGCAAAAACGGAACGAGTACATGGTCGATCATTCCGACTTTGTTATCGTTGTGTGGAACGGCGAGAAACAGGGTGGTACGTATCGTACATTCCAATATACACAAAGAAAGAAAAAGCCATTTATGGTTATAGACCTACAAGACCTACCGGAAGACATTGAAACCAAAATAAAAGGAGCTGTCAATAAAATGACAGTTCCCAGTTTTGAAGAAGTTCATGAGCGCCTTAAAAGCCGATTAAAGTGGTAAGTATGAGCGGAGCGGCAAATTTGCCGCTCCGCTTCATTTATTGTTTATTTTCTCTCTCTTCACTACCGATATAGTTTCATCAAAAAAGCAAACAAAATTTAAGTCAAAAAACAAAAAAATATGCCTGCTTGCATGATAAAATTTTACAAAACAATTCTCATTTCTTTCTTTTTCGCCCTTCAGCGGCCCCATAGCAGAAGACAAACTTCCGAAATTTGCTTATAACCCCGCTTAGTCCTACGGGAATATATGAAAAATGATAAGTTTTGATCATTTTTAACACAAAAAAATCCCGCCGGACGGTGTTTCCGGTGGGATTTTTAGGGCCAGGGAAATTTGGGGAATGAACAAAAATAACTAAAAAAACGAAGGTTTTTCTTTCTATAAAAACTAGGCAAAAAAGCGGCTTTTTTAATGATTTATCGATGATCCTTCGGTTGTTTTACGATGAATGATCGATGCATGTTTGAGGGCCTTGAATGTCTTAAAATCCTGAGGAGTAACATCCGTATCGGTTCAAGTCCGATCGCGGGCACCACGGAAAAACCACTATATATGGTAGATTTTAACCAAATTCGCTGTATATCGTGGTTTTTTCTTTTTGTCTTTTTTGTGCCTTTCCTATCCTCTGCTTTCCCCAAAAAACGGAATGTAAAATGTTTGATTTTAACACGCCAAATTCACAAAAATTGGAGCTAAAATCCGTGAAACACCGCTTTTGGGGAAAGTTTTGGGGAATAAATTCTATGTTTTTTACATTTTTTCAGACCGTTTACGGGACATAATCGAACTTTGCAATCTCATCCAGCTGTATACCCCTTTTCGATACACGTCGGTTCCGTTACCGTGCCGCTTCCGCTCGCCGTATGCCCGAATGCGGGAATCCCTTCTTCATATGTATCGTGACACTCTGTGCATTCATATACGCGCTTGCCTGCTTCCGTACAGGTAGAATCTGTCTCTGTCTTCAACTCATAATCGTGGCTCGCCGAAATGCTCTGCTCTTCCTTTTCTTTACAACGAACGCATTCCCGCACTTTTAAGCCGTTTTCCGTACACGTCGCAGGTTTTGTTTCTACCCATTCTCCGAAATCATGTCCCAACGCTTCCCCGACTTCCTGCGTTTCCGAAATCCCACAACGTGCACAAGTTCTCTGTTCCTTTTTCGCTTCCGTACACGTTGCCGCAGATTCTTCTTCCCACGCCCCGAAGTTATGACCAAGCGCTTCCCCGTATGCTTCCGAATATGTTTCTCCGCACTTTTTGCACTCGTACCGCTTGCTGCCCTGTTCGGTACAGGTGGGAGGCGTTTCTTGCGTCATCTCATATTCATGAACACACTCTTTTTCTCCCCCTGCACAGCTAACCCCCAGTACAGACGTTACGCACAGGCAAATTGCCGCTATCAAAATATAAGCCTTTCTCATCTTTTTTCCTCCGCCATTTTTCCTTTTATCTATTTTCATTATACACGTTTATTTTGCGCAGTTCAATATCTTAAAAAAACACAAAATCGCTCAAAACAAACTTTTTTAATCAACCCGTTGACAAACTTTTTCTTTTCGTTTATCAAAGTTTCAAGAGGTTTCCATCATGCTGACTTATCACCTTTCCCCACAGGAACTTAACTTCATTTCACGCATTACCAACGAACAAGACGGCACTTTCCATGCCCATTCTTACAGTGAAATCTTCTACATCCGCGGAGGGCATATTATTCACAGTCTTGCAGGGAGAGAAGATCCTTTAAAAGCAGGCGATGCTTTTCTGCTGTTTCCGGGCTGCGGACACAAATTTATCCGCAAAAACAGTGAACCTTGCTCACACCGCGATATCATGATCCGCGAATCACTGCTCAAAGAAGCGTGTGATTTTCTCGATCCCGAATTCTACGAAACACTTCGGCGGAATACTTTCATACGCTTTCAGCTCGGTAATACGGAAATCGCTTTTTTTGAAAAACTTTTCGGTACTTTCTTGTCGACCGACATAACTTCCAAAAGAAAACACTTTGAACGTATTTTTGTAACAGAGTTGATCAGTTATATTTATTTTCAGGCACAGGATTCGTCTTTGAAATACTCCGAATTCAAAAACCGATGTTTGCAGGAAATCAACAATTTCTTCACATTTCCTGATGCACTCCAACGCATTCGCGCTGAAATGGGGTATAACTCCATTTATTTTGCAAGAAAGTTCAAAGAGGAATTTCAGACTACTCCTACCGCCTACCTGCTTTCGGAAAAACTGAATCACGCCGCTTTTCTTCTGACAACTACTTCTTTTTCCCTCGATGATTGTTGCAGCGCCATCGGGATCACAAGCACTACTTACTTTATCAATGCTTTCAAAGCAAAGTACGGAACAACTCCCACAAAGTACCGAAAACAACAATCGGCGGTTTCCTTCTCTCCCGATTACAAAGTTCATTCGGCTGCCAATGCACGTTCAAAAAAACCACACAACGTATAAAGAAAATTGCAACAAATTGTTGTATGCATTTTTATAAAACAGAAAGGGGCGTACGGAAAAATCCGTACGCCCCTTTCTGTTTTATGCAATATATTTATTATGCTTTTTTACGAAACAGTACGACCGCAGCCCCCACGCACAGCAATGCGCTTACCGCAAGGAAAGAAATCCCCGCCGAAGAACTGCATCCGCCCGACGTTCCGGGTTTGTCCGTGCCATCCGTATCGCCCGTATTACCGCCGTCGTTCTTTTCCGTGACCGTTACAGAGCACGTTGCGGTCTTATCGCCGACTTTCGCCGTAATAGTGACCGTGCCTGCCTTTTTCGCAACAACTTTGCCGTTTTCTACCGTAGCGACACTTTCATCCGACGACGTCCATACGATTTCACCCGTACTGCCTTCCGGCTGAATGGTTGCCGTCAGCGTCAGTTCATCTCCCACTTTCATTTCTGCGGAAGACTTATCCAGCGTGATGCCCGTTACGGGAACACTGACCGTGATTTCAATTTCGTTGGATACGACGCCGTCCAGGCTCACCTTGATTTTGGCCGTTCCGCTCTTCAAAGCCTTGACCACATACGTCACCGCCGCCGTCTCTTCGTCCGTCACCGCTTCTACTTTCGCAACCGCTTCATCCGAAGAGGTGAACACAGGCGTAGCGCTGATAAACGAAGGATCCACCGTAAGGGTGAGCGCCGTGCTTTCCCCTGCGTTCAGCTGCGTTTTTTCTGCGGAGATTGCCAGGGATACGGGCACAAATTTCTGCTGCGTTCCGTCGTAACGGAGCGTCACGTCCTGATCGATGTATGCACCCGAGAAGAAGGTAAATCCTGCTTTGAACGTGATCTCGATGTTATCCGTATCGCCGAACCCGTTGGTCACGTTCGAACGGATGGAAAGAACGTTTTTGCTGAGAATGTGCATCTGGAAACGGCTGGATTTCGCTTCCGCGCCCGAAAGTTCTGCCCAGTAGTCGCCTACTTTTTTGCCGTTGATGTAGATGTTTTCCAGAATGTTGCGCGTTGCTCCCGAAGACGCAAGCGCAGCCGCCTGCTCTTTCGCATACCCTGCGCCCGCAGGTACGGAATTGGAGAGCAGATATTCGGGATGTCCGCTGTAAAGCAGCATCATGCCTTCCGCAATGTCGCCGTCAAACGTGATATCCACACTTCCGTTGACACCGTTGTCGATGACGTCAAAGGAAACGGACGAAATGTGCACAACGTTCGTCTTTTCGATTTCATACGGCGCTACATCCGACCAGAAAGAAAGTTCGGGGATATAATACCGTACAATGTCCTCGGTAAGCACGTGCTTCGTTTCAAAAACAAACGCTTTGGAAATTTTAAACGTAATGTTGGTTTCGGGATCAAGTACGCCCGTATCCGCTACGGCCGTCACCTTGATCGTCGTGCCGACGGCGGAAATCGTGACCGCAGGGATCTCGATGCCATCCGCATCTTCCGCTTTCACTTCTTCGTTGATCTGCTTGACGCTCTTTCCGTTGATAAAGAAATTCTCCGAATAGTTCGCCTGCTCCTGCAGATCGGACAGTTCCGTTTCCGACGCTTCCAGCTTGAATTCCGCAGAGAATTCGTACATGGCAGGCATGGTCGCGCCCGCTTCGATATACGTAAGTCCGCCCAGCTTGTTCAGAGAGTTTACCGAACCTGCATCCGCACTTTCCGCCCAGGATCCGTTGGAAAATTTCACTTTGATCCCCGTCCCGAGATAATCTTTGAACGCAGACCCGTCCTGACTTGCAGGGAAATGCAACCCCGCAAGAATCTCAATCATATCTCCTTCTTTAAATTTATAGTCTCCATTCGGATAAATATAGAAAGCATTTTCATACAGATGAACGGAAAATTCGCCGTTTACGGGATTTCCGTTGTAAAGAATAAAGGATGCCACCTTTTTGCCGCAGTCGGAAAGATCCTGCACGTTGGTGTAATTCATGTTGGTTCCCTGGCGTCCCAGATCGAACACGATGGATTCGCCGTTTCCGAAGCCTGTGCCCAGTCCCGTTACTTTTACGTCGGTACGCTCCTGCGAATCGGTAGCGGCCGTCTTGATCCAGCCGTTCACGGTATAAACGAGCTTAAACGATTCGCCAAGCACTCCCGCGGACGTCGTTTTGTCCGCATTCGGGATCGGAAGCCCTTTCAGAAGCTCCAGCGTCGCGCCGACCGTTTTGATGCTCTGGTCATTGATGCTGATCGAGAACGTGTTTTTTGCGCAATAATGCACATTGATCTTGTTCGTATCGATGACTTCGCCGTTAAAAAGAACATATTCTTTGAACGGCTTGCCGTCGATCGTCGCGCCTTCGAGATTGGTCACGTTTTCACCGCCAAGTCCCGTCTGACTGAGTTTCAGATCGGTATCATTGATACCGCCGGCAAATTCATTGGGATATGAAACGATGGTGATCGGCGTCGTTTCTTCAGCCACGGCAAACATTACCCCTGCCCCGATGCAGGAAATCGCCATTATCATACTCAAAATGAGCGTAATGACTCTGCTACGTTTTTTCATACATTTCCTCCTAAATTTTGGGATACATCCCCATTTTTAACGAACTTTTTTGCGCAGCAGCAAAACCGCCGCCGCACCGAGAGCAAGCGCCGCCGCAACGATCGACCCGACGCCGATCGCGGAAGAACATCCTCCCTTTTGCGGTTCACCGCCGTCCGGATTTTCAGGCTTGTCATCCGGCTCTTCCGTCCCGCCGCCCGATTCCGATTCGCCAACAGTTACTTTGAACTGGCAAGAATAACTGCCTTCTTCCACGTCCGTGGTACGCACGGTAAACGTGTAAGACCCCGCCTTTTTATTGTTCAGAAAATCTTTGCTGATCGTGATAACATATACCGTGCTCCCTTCCGCTTCGGGTTCAGCCGTATAATTATTAGTCATGATACCCGCACCGGAGAAGGATTTCCAGATACCGTTGTGGATATCCACTTTTACCACGAGATCCTCGGTACCGCTGCCCGTTTTCCAGAAATAGCTGTCCTTTTCCACTGTAGGAGGCAATGTAGCCAGATCCGGATCGGAATAACGCACCGAAATTTCGGCACTGCCGTCTCCGTTGCTTGCGTACAATTTATAAATATCGTACGCTTTGCCATCAAACCAAGAATATTTAATGGTCAAGGTTTGATTTTCTGCATCATAGCTGTACAAAGACGCATCCATTTCCTGCAAAACACCTTCCGCATCGGGCGCCAGCATCGTGATCGCTCCCGTGCCCGGATTTTTCAGCCCGACCGTCAGATCTTGGTTCGAATTGCCCACCACTTTATACTCGGCATCTTCCTCGGTAAGTTCGGGAACATTGAAACCGTTTACGACGATCGTGTTTCCCTTCGAAGTGCTCGCCACGTCTTCAAAGAAATGGAAATAAGGATATGCCTTATAACCGTTGGATTCGAAATCGGAAAGTTTTGTCACAAGATCGGAAAAAATCAGTTTGCCGTTGTGATACATATCCGTGCCGTTCTCCTTTACGATAAAGGTGATACGGTCCATGTTTTCCCTGCCCTCGTACGGCTTGGATGCAGAATTCGTGGTATAGCTTTCCAGTCGGTTGTTCTGCGAAGGTTCGGTCGGCTGCGCCATGCCCGTACCCGTCTGGAACATGATCCCGTCGTTTTTGACGGCAATACTGTCGCTGTAATCTTCCACTACTTCGGTCTTGTCTTCGCCGAATACGTCGTATTTAAGACGGTTGATGGAATCCAGCACGTCGGGACGCCCCAACCCCACAGCATACCATACAGCGGAAGCATTGGAAACGTCATAGCTGTATTCAATCGTAATAGGCTGACGCACGTCGTAACCCGTCGCGCTGATCAGGTGTTCCCTGTAACGGATCTGCTGTCCTGCGTACTGCGCCGCACGCTGGTCTGCGATCTTGTAACGCACCGTATCGTCCGCAAGCTGCTCGATCTGGTCGGAACCGAATTGCAGAAGATTGTTTTCAATGTAATGCTTTTTGATGCCCGCTTTCGCCGTGTACAGTTTGAAAGAAGGCTTGTTTGTTTTTGAAAAATATTCGAACGTCAACGACGCTTCGGAAAGATCCATTGCATTGAGTTCGGGTACGGGGATCGCCGTCAGTCCGTCAAACGCAAAAAACCACATCCCGTTTTCTTTGTGAATATCGATGCAATGACGGGTATCTTCGATGCGCTGGTATGTTTCAAACGTTTCGAGATATTTTTTGCCTTCCACTGCATTATTCCCTGCTTCAATGGCAGGATCCAGATAGAACACATCCACATCCATCTTGTTTACCATCGTAGATACTGAAGAATAACGAGCATAAATAACCATTTCTACACCCACGCCCTGTGCGTTGACCGCAGTGAAACGGATGTAATTGTTCCCATTGCTGCGCGCATTCTCGTCGATGGTCGTGTCCGTCGCTTTAACGATGATAAATTCGACATACGCACCCTCGTTAAAGTTGACTTTGCCTTTCTGATTCAAAACGACGGCTGTTCCCGCTTCGCCCGTGACATTGGAAACGGTTTCATTTCCCGTAACGGACGCTCCCGCAGAAGAAGTTTCCCACATCGGCGTACTTTCTGCCGCAAAAACTGCTGCGACAGAAAAGTTCAAAGCGAGAAGCAACGCAAAAGCGATGATCCAGACAAATCTTTTCTTCATCTTTTATCTCCTTAACCTTTGAATATATAGTTGAGCCTTCCGACAGGTGCAACATCGCCCGAAATATAATAACTCTGAATGTTTTCGGGTTCAGTAACATTGTCAGCTACTTTAAAGTTGATCGTAAATCCGTCTTCTGTAATACCCAGTGCGGATTTGGGAATGCTGAACTGCATATACTTTCCGCCCAGAGTAAACTTCGCAACGCCTTTTCCTTTATAAGCGATCTTTCCGCCATCTTTGGCATACTGCTCCACACTGCAATCGCCCGTATAGGAGGACTGACGGTTGACTATGTAATCGTATCCGCAGAACGCGTCGTTATCCTGCCCTTCCACGTCGATAAGAAGATTCATCCAGTTGTTCGATTCAACGTTGGGTACGATATCATCCTCGCATACGACAAGCACATAAATGTTTTCATCGTCGTGCGCTACGCGGATCTCGGCAATGTCATTTTTCAGACTGTCGTCTTTGTATTGAAGATCCTGCGTGAACCCGCGGTAATCGCGATTTCCTTCTCCCGTCACGTCAAAATACACGTCCGCAACCTGCGACCACTGCGTCATACCCTGCTTGATATCGACTGTCGTCTTTGCACTCGCCGCCATCTGACCTGACGCACCTTTGAGCGTACGCGTATTGCGCATCAGCTGCAAGAATGCCGTATCTCCGTATCCGTCTTTCATCATCTCGATATCACGCGAATATTCACGGTTAACCGTATCCACAAAGAAAACGCGCTTGCCGCGGCATTCCTCATATTGCTGGTTATTGCCCAATGCAGCAGCATTCTTGATCGCCACCCATTCGTTCCAGCCAGTAACAAATGTGTATTTTACGTCATAACGTATGGCATTTTGCCACATTTCTTCAAAGTTCAACCCCGCATCAATGGCATCGTCCGAATGATCCGGCCCGTTCGCAAGCGTATATCCTCTGCCCCACATCTCATCGGCCAGTTCCGCCGAAAGAAGCGCGTCAGAGAAAGGCAGTTTGTTATGCTGCGCAACCGATACGTTCACTGTATCTGTGTAAATAGTCTGCGGTTTTGTCCAATCCATCCAAGGCAATCCGTTTTCGTACTGCTCCTTGTTCGGCCACAACGATTCCCAGAAATCAAAGAAGTTCAAAAGAACGGGATCGGTCACAATATGATCTTTCGGATCCCCGATTTCGCCGTTCGTGCTGTCCGGATCGGTGATCGCCGCTATCTTCGGTTTTCCTTCGGGAGCAAACCAGAGATTTTTATAATAACCGTTTTTATAAATCCCCTCTTTTTCCAATACGTTGTCCGAAGATGTCACGCGCCCGTAATACAGATCATTCAGCACCTTTTTGGAACTCGTATTCAGGTAAAACATAAATTTGGGAACATCCCAGCCTTCGTCGTACATCTCCTGCATAATAGGCAGAATTACAGAAACAACATCGATATAATCGTAGCCGTTTGTACAGTCAAAAGCAATAAAATCAATGCCAGACAAAGTAAACAGTTCCATCTGACGGCGGATCACCCAAGGATCCTTGCTGTTGTAATACCCGTACAGCGGCTCGCCCCAATAATGATACTGACCGAGCGGACTCTCTGCGTTGCCTTCCGTATCCCAAAGAGCATCGGGATTTTCATCGATCAGTTTGGTAATATCGTAAACACCCTGCATCTGCGTGCCGTGCCAGCCTAACCATGTAAAGTAAAACAAGCCTACATAGCGTTCTTTATCCGTTTTGTAGCCGTCCATAAAGCCAAAACTTCTGCCATAGTCGTCCGTTGCCTGCAATTTGTTGATCGTATCCTGACGGGATACGGTCGACACCGCAAGTTCTCCGTCCGTCACAAACGTATAAGTGGGGTTTTCGGAATCGCCCTTGTCTATCGTCATATCGCTTTCTCCCTGGGATCCGTTGTCCGGATCTTCGCCCGGTTTTCCGTCATCCTGCTTGCCGCACCCGACAAAAAAGACAGACGAAACCAAAAATAGTATGCTCATCAAAATCGAAATTACTTTCTTCAAAACACTTTCCTCCTGCATCATAAATTACCGTAGGTATAGCCGAGCGCACCGATGGGAGCGCTGTCGCCCTGAATATAAAAATTCATAGGATCGGAAGCATCCACATTATCCGAAACACGGATACGCAGTCCTTTGGGGCTGCCCAGTGCCGTCTTGGATACTTTTACCGTTAAAATATTGCCGGAAACAGTGATTTCAACATTCCCTGCCGTTTCGTAACCCATTGCTCTCACTTTGCTGATCTTGCCGTATTCACGGTTGATCACATAATTGTAACCGCTGCCTGCCGCCGTTGCGATCCAGATATTCATCCAATCCGTATCGCCCTGCTCGTATTCCGTGATGTCGGAAGCCGCTGTTATTCTGAAATAATAATTTCCTTCGTCCTGCATCACTTCCGTCTTTACGATATCGTTGCGGTTCGTCTTATCCGTATAAGTGACGGACGAATCATATCCCGCAAAATTGCGTTCCATTGCGTCGCCTTCAAAGTCGAGATAGGTGACGGCCGTCGACCAGTCGCCTTCTGTTCCCTCAGGGAAAATATAATTTCCCGCCTCGTTATACTTGAATTCCTTTGTATTGCGCAACATCTGTTGGTAAAAATTATCGCCGTATCCGCCTTTCATCATCTCAAGATCACGCGAATATTCCTTGTTGAACGTATCCACAAAATATACGTCCGGCTGTGCAAATTTGATAGCGATCCATTCGTTCCAACCCGTCATAAATACGGTATGTACGGAAGTTTCGTCCTCTTCAAGATAATTGAAAACGGTGTCCCACTGCGATTCAAAGTTGATCCCCTCGTCCGCACGGTCACTGTCATTGACAAACTTCTTCTGATCGTATCCCCGACCCCAGTTACTTTCTTGCAGACTCATACGGCTGGTCGTGTGCTGCGCCACCGAAATACTCACGATCCCGTTGAAATTCCTTTGCGGATACGTCCAGTCCATCCAAGGAAAACTTTCCTCGTCATGCAGCGGATCGTTCGGCCAGTCCGTCTTGCGGATATCAAAAAAGCTTCCGATCTCACTGTCTGAAGTGAAATTACGGGGATTTCCGCAAATCATCGGTTTCCCCTCCGGCGCATACCACAAGTCCGGATAATAGTGCTCCGCGCCTTCCTTGTAATACTTTGCGTACAGAGAATTGATCACGTCCTTTGACCCGCTGTTCGTGATAAACATGATCTTCGGAACATCCCAGCCCTGCTTTTGGTATTTATCCAGAATTTCCAGCATCTTTATCACAACGTTGTCGTAAGTAACAGCATTGGTCACGTCGAATCCCAGAAAATCAATGCCCGCCATCGTGAACAGTTCCACATGACGCGTGATCACCCAAGGATCGTCCGAACGGTAGTAGCCGTACAGCGGTTCGCCCCAGAAATGATATGACCCTGTCGGGCTTTCCGTAGTTCCTTCCGGATCCCACAGTGCGTCGGGATTGTTTTCGAGAAGATCGGAAATATCATACACTTTGTTTCCGTGTGCTCCCAGCCACAGAAAATAGAAAAGCCCGACATCCCTGCTTTCCTTTCTATCAAGACTTGCATACGCGGTTCTGCCGTACGCGTCCACAGACGCAGTACTCGCCACCGTAAGCGCAGTTTGCGACATTTCAGGAATAGGCACCGGATCTTCCACCGGAAGTCCCGGTTTTTCCTCCGGTCTCGCGCATGCCGCGGTTGGGAGAAGCATCGCTCCGCCAACCGCAAACGCAACAATTTTTTTCAGTAATTTATTCATCTCTTACCCCTTCAGCGCAGATGTCGAAATGCCCTCGATCAACTGTTTCTGGAATACCAGGAACAAAATTGCAGGGAATATAGACATAAACACGCCCGCCGCCATTTTCAGGTTTGCCTTGTCCGGTGTAACGAATGTGTAGAGCGAATCTTTAAAGATCGCATAGGCAAGCGTTTCCGTTCCTTCTTTGCTCAGATACAGGAGCGGCGTATAGAAATCACTCCAATTCGCATTGAACACCGTAACCATAATAAAGGTGAGCACGGGCATACACAGCGGCAACGTAATACTGAAATACCTCACCAGCGGGTTTGCACCGTCGATTTTTGCGGCCTCTTCCAGTTCTTTGGGAATGCCGATCATGTACTGACGGATCAGGAACACATAGATCGCGCCGCCGCCGAACAGGTTCGGAATGGTGAGCGGAAGCAAAGAATCCAGCCAGCCGAAATCGTTAAAGAGAACGTACAGCGGAATCTGCACCACAACACCCGGAAGCATCATGGTCGCCATCATCAGCGAAAAGAAAAACCTTTTGCCGCGGAACCAGTATTTCGAAAACCCGTAAGCCACAAAGGAAGCCGAAAGCGGTATGGCAATCAGGTTGAAAACAACTACTTTCGCTGTCTGCAAAAAATATCTGAAATAATTGTTTGCAGTAAAAAGATCAATGTACGCCTTGAAGCTGAAAGGCTCCGGCCACAGTTCCACGGGATAAAGCATCACCTGACTGTCCAGCATCAGACTGCGCAGCAGCATGAACATATACGGAAAGAGCAAAACAACTGCAAGCACCGTCATGAACAGATACATCAGCGCCAGTCCTGCCGCACGGCGCACTTTTTGTGCCTTATTTTTATCAAAAGCATCCTGCATCTTATTCGTCCCCCGTATAAACCCATTTACTGGTCAGGAAAGTGACCGCCGTAAGTACCGCGATCACAAGGAACAGTACCCAGGCAAGTGCCGACGCATACCCGAAATCCTTTGCAATGAACGCTTCATTGTAGATCTTGACCGCTATAAAATACAGCGAATCCTTGGGGCCACGGCCGCCGTCGGAGGCAAAGACCATGGTGTGATTGGTCTGCATCGCACCGATAATTCCTGTCACCAGATTATAGAAGATCATCGGCGTGGAAAGGGGTACCGTGATGAAGAAAAATCTGCGGAATACCCCTGCCCCGTCTATGCGCGCTGCTTCGTAAAGTCCTGCGGGAATGTTTTTCAGAGCCGCAAGCCATAAAACCATACCGCCTCCCAGTCCCCACAGATTCATCACGATCGCGGACGCAAGAGCCGTGGACGCCGTCGCAAAAAATCCGCTGGGAGGGATACCAAATTGACCGAGAAATAAATTCAGTACACCCTGCGAAGAAGGATCCATAATCTGACTCCAGATCACGCCCGATACAACACCGGGGATCACGACAGGCAGATAGTAAAATACGCGAAATGCCTTTACACAGTGAATTTTTTGGTTTACCAGCACCGCCAGCAAGTAAGAAAGGCACAGGTTCAGCGGCACACTGATAATACCGTACAAAAAAGTGTTTCCGAATACCTTGGCAACTTCTTCGAAATCCAGCCCGAACATATAGCGGAAATTTGCAATACCGTTAAACTCAAATGTTCTTCCGCCGTCATAATTGTAAAAACTGTAAATCAAAGACTGGATCATCGGATAAGCGGTAAAGATCGCAATACCGATGACAAGCGGAGAAATAAACATCCAGCCTGCCCAGCTCATCCGCCATTCTTTTTTCAAAAATGCCAGAAAGTCGTTTCCTCTTCCGCCTCCCGACACTCCTTTATCCGTTTTTATACGCATAAATTATCCTCATTTGGAAATGTACTTGTTCAGATTTTTCACACATTCTTCGATGCAGCTTTCAATCGTGTATTCCGGATTCAGCGATCCGATTTCCGTTCCCGTATAAGTCATGATCTCGTTGATGAACGAAGACATAGTGCTGACCAGAATCTGCTTTTTGGATGCAGCATAATTCAGGAAGAAAGTTTCACTGTAATTGCGTTCAGGTTCCCAGACAGTCGCCTCCAGGTTCAGATCACGATACCCTTCGCCCCAGGAAGCCGTGTTATAATCCTGCAAATCTTCTCTCACGGAAGGAGTTTTCATACCCGCCTTTGCAAGATATTCCTGCCCTTCATAAGAAACGATATAGTTAAGGAATTGCCATGCAAGATCGCGCTTTGTCTCATCTATTCCTGCAAAGACCCCGTATCCGGGCACACCGAATCCGAATACACCTGCATCGCCGTTGATCACAGGGAACGTGACTATGTCGTAGTCATCCCCGATATAACCCTTGTATTTAGCGATCGCACTCGAAGAGTGGAACAACATTGCGCCGTTTCCGTTTTCATAGTTCGCACCGCCCGTAGCCGTATGCCCGATGTAGCCCTTTTCGATCATTTCGCGGATCATTTCCGCCGTCTTTACCGTTCCCTCGTTGTCCAATGTAAAATTCTTTCCGTCCGATATGGATGCGTTATTCGACTTGAAAAGCGAAAACATGATAGGTGCCCAGGTAAACGTATGATCGACAAGATAACGCCCCTTCGAAACCGTCCAGCCCTGGCTGTCAAAGTATTCACGCAATGCCGCACATACGTCCATAAAATCATCCCACGTCCAACCGTTTTTGATAATATCCGTCGGCAATGCTTCGTCAGGATGCTGTTCGTTCCAGTACTTGATCGCCGCATCCGTGTATTTCGTGTTCAGATGCGTGACGATACGGTCAGACGAACGCGGAATAAAATACTGATTGCCGTCATAATTTTCCTGTCCCATCTTCCATGCTTCCGGAACAAACTGCTTTTCAAAATCTGCATTGTTTTTCGTTTCCGCTCTTATATAAGGCGCAAGATTCAGAAAATATTCGCTCGAAATAAAACTGAAACTCTCCGATTCACTCGTATAGAAAATATCCGGCATATTTTCAGCCTTTACCCGTTTGTCCACTTCACTTACATAATCCGTTCCCGTAATGCGCACTGTTTCGATCGTAACGTTCGGGAACAACAGCTTGAATCCTTCCGCTACCGCTTTGATCAGTTCCGCTTCGTACGGGTCTGCCGTAACCCCGACCGTCAACGTTGCCGTCTGCTGATAATCTTCATCAGTCATGTCGACGTTCACTTCATAATCATCGCCGGGATTTTCAAACGATTGTTTCCTGCCACATCCCACTACCGAAAAAACGGATACAAACGTGACAAAAGCAAGCAACAATGCAACCAATGTCTTCTTCATAATTTACTCCTTTTTTCCTGATATTTTCTGCCTGTCAACTTTTTCCGGCTTTGCCGTAAATTGACACGCGTCAATTTCTTTCTTAAAATTTACCATCGCTTTTGGCAATGGCTGATAAATCTTATCTTATGCGATTCTGTTCCATCTTTTCTCTCTGATAGGTGAACTCTTTTTTTGCATACGCAAAAAAAGACAAGCGCTTGTCTTAAATTTTTTCAGACGTTATCTGCGTTCGGCCAAAGATTCGCGATAAACCGCATGTGCGGGGTAAATTTTATAAACCCTCGAACGCTTTCCTTCTATTTCCCCGATCACCTGTTCGGCAATCTCCTCTCCCTGCTTGCGCTTATCTATCGTGATCGTCGTCAACGACGGAACATACAGTTTGCCTTGATCGATATCGTCGCACCCAATCACGGAAATGTCCTGCGGGACACGGATACCTGCATCCTTTAACGTACGAAGAACCCCCATCGCGCAGAGATCATTAGTACAGAATACAGCAGTCGCATCCGGATAATCTCGGATAAGCTTATGACACAATTCCCTGCCGATCTCATCACTCCGCAGCTCAAAATCATGATTGTAAAAAACTTCCGTTTTTTCAAATTTTCCGCTTTCCGCCATCGCCTTCCAAGCCTTACCGCGACTGTCCGCATAAAAGCCTTCTTCATCGGCGTTACTTATGTAAGCAATCTTCCGATGCCCAAGTTCGTAAACCTTTTGCAGAAGTTCGTTCATCGCATCCGTGTAATCATTTTCGAACAACGATCCAACTTCTCCGTTAAAATTGATCATCACCGCCCCGTAATGTGCCAGCCAGTCAATAAAACTGTCCGGATACTGGTTTGTCATAAAATTGATGATCCCGTCCAAACGATGCTGTACGATTACGTCCAACTTGTTCTTCATGTTGTTGTCCAGCATGAACAACGATACAATATAACCTTTTTTCGTTGCGTGACTCTCTATATGCCTTGCCAGTTCCATATGATATGGATTCGTCGTTTCATAAATTGCAATCCCGATATGCTTCGACTTCCCCATTACAAGCGTCCGCGCATTCTGATCCGGAACATAGTTTAAAGCCGTGATCGCTTCCATGACCCGCCTCGTCTTATCCTCGGACACACAAGCTTTCCCGTTTATTACGTTCGATACGGTAGCCTCCGATACATTTGCCCGCTCCGCTACCTGCCTTCTAGTTACCATTTCTCACCACTTTACCTATTTATTGTACATTAAGCCCAAATAATGTCAATAATTATCATTTTGACACGCGTCAATTTCTATATTTGAATGATAGCACACTTTTTAAAACTTGTCAATAGGTATTTTGTGAAAAAATAAAAAAAATATAAAATCAGCATTTTATCCAACCACAGCATCGGCCGTTGCATGTCCGAACAATAAATAAAAAAATGGTTTTTAAATTTCAGCCCATAAACATTTTTGCATACATTTCAATTATACCATTCACGCAAAGCGAAAAGCGGATCAATCATTTTATAATTTAATTTTTTATTTATACACTTCCTATAAATTGACAAATAAAGAAAAAATCTGCTAAAATAACGAAGAATAATTAAGGATGCTCAATTATGGATTTTCGATCAATTTCTACAAAATGCACGCGAACGGAATTTGTCGGTACGGCGGTACTGGATACAATAGGTCTTGTTATTACCGGAGTTGACGAAAAACTGCTGAAAACTATGGGCGTGGGTGAAAAATACCGCTGTCTGGGCGTTTACAGTTCCAGAACGGGAGCAGCGGGACAGTTAACGGCTCTGGATGAAGCAGTAAAAACAACCAATACAGAAGTGCTGGCTATAGAATTACCGCGCGATACAAAAGGCTGGGGCGGTCACGGAAACTATGTAGTGATTGGCGGAAATACCCCCTCCGACGTGCGCAAAGCGATTGAAATCGCATTATCCCTTACAGATAAATATGCAGGGGAATTGTATATAAGCCAGGCAGGACACCTGGAATTCACTTATTCTGCTTCCGCGGGGAAAGTTTTGCAAAAAGCATTTTCCGCAAAAGCGAATCAGGCTTTCGGCTTTTTGGCGGGATCCCCTGCCGCAATCGGGTTGGTCATGGCCGATAATGCAATGAAAGCCGCCGAAATTGAAATCGTACGATATATGACTCCTGATAAAGGAACAAGTCATTCCAATGAAGTGATCCTGGCCTTTTCGGGTGATGCCGCTGCGGTAAAAGAAGCTGTACTCGCCGCAAGAAAAACAGGGCTTGAACTTCTGATCGCTATGGGAAGCTATCCTGAAGTCCCGGGAACATCCTATTTAGATTAAAACAGAGAATCGCGCTTTCTTACTTTGTCCCTCTGCATAATTTTTTTAGCGGTCTTCCAAAGCAAACAAAAGGCTACACCTTTCTCTGTATACTGAATTTGCAAGGCTTTTCATTTTGTTTCTTGAAAACCAAATACGGCTAAATGGCTGAATATTTTAAATCGCCAAAGAGGAGGCGGGCATAGTATGCCCGCCTCCTCTTTGCACGGATCCGACTGTTTCATTGCAATATTCAGCAAATATTTTTCTGTTTCCGTTCTTTAAAAATCATTGCTTTTTAAACTCTTCCGTAAAAGACAGTTCTGTACTCTTTTCTCTTCCATATCTTTTCACGGCATTGTTGTGAACCTGAGCTTTGCGAAAAAATCTCAAAAGCCGATTTTGCCGCACGATATCTTTCAATTACGGCTGTTTTCCCAAACCTGCATATTCGTCATGCTCTGTGCGCCGCTAAGTTCCGATAGCCTTTTGAAAATGTTCTCCGCACGCACCCAGCCGTCATCCAGATCCAGTTCGTAAGAATGCCCCCAAAGATAGAGCAAACCGTCGCTTTTTTCTTTGGCAAAGCGCTCGATGAGCGTTTCCGTCTTTTCGTCCAGAATGTGCGCCGTGGGATTCCATACCATAAAATCTTCGGGAAATCCGAAATCATATGTAGAAACGATGGTACGCGCATAGCGGATATCCGTAAATTCGCGGATAGTTTCCGTGACAAGCCTGTCAAAATTCGGATGTCCGCCGGGATATGCCATGCCGCGCACCGCATACCCCGTCAGTTCGCTCAATCTCACCGAATCGCCGATGACTTCTTCCAAAATGCGGCGCACGGAACATCCCGTCAGCAACGGGTGCGTGCGCGTATGCACCGCCACTTCAAAACCATCGTACAGCGATGCCAGCTCTTCCGCCGTGATCTTGTTGTGGGAAACTTTCTTTCCGTCCCCAAAATTAAGCTCTCCCGCCTTGCCGAGAAGTCCCGAATTGACGTTGAACGTGCATTTCAACCCGTATTTTCGTAGCAACTGCACGAGACGCCTGTCCTGCGTTACACCGTCGTCAAAACTCAGCGTAAAATATTTTCTCATTCAATCTCCCCTATCCTTTCGCAGCTTATCCGAAAAAGTTTACATTCTCTTTGCAACGGCTTTCAGGAACGCGCGCGAATCGAGTTTCTTCGGCGTAATCCCTTCCGCATGGAACAAAGGCACCAGATCGCCCGTCATTTCGCCCTCTTCGATCGTGCGTACCGTCGCCCGCTCCAGACGCTGTGCAAATTCCGTAAGTTCCGGGGTATTGTCCAGCTCACCGCGCTTTTTCAGCGCACCCGTCCAGGCAAAGATCGTCGCCACCGAGTTCGTGGACGTCTCTTCCCCTTTCAGATGTTTATAATAGTGCCGCGTCACCGTGCCGTGCGCCGCTTCAAACTCATAATTCCCGTCCGGCGAAACCAGCACCGACGTCATCAGCCCCAAAGATCCGTATGCCGTCGCCACCATATCGCTCATCACGTCGCCGTCATAGTTCTTGCACGCCCACAAAATCCCGCCTTCCGAACGTACCACGCGCGCAACCGCATCGTCGATCAGCGTGTACATATATTCAATGCCCGCCTCGTCGAACTTCGCTTTGTATTCCGTCTCGAAAATATGCGCGAAAATATCTTTGAAATGATGATCGTATTTTTTAGAAATCGTGTCTTTCGTCGCGAACCACAGCGGCATTTTCACGTCCAGTGCGTAATTGAAACAGGAACGCGCAAAACTTTCAATAGACTTATCCAGATTATGCACCGACTGCACGATTCCGTCGCTGTTTTTGAAATCCTGCACCAAGAGCTTTTCCACGACTTTTCCGTCCGCATCTTCTACCACAAGATACGCCTTGTCGCCCTGCTTTACCTGCGTTTCCACGCCCGAATAAACATCGCCGTACGCATGACGCGCCAACACGATCGGCTTCTTCCAACCGGGAATGTACGGCGTGATACCCTTCGCCAGAATGGGCGCACGGAATACCGTTCCGTCCAGAATACGGCGGATCGTTCCGTTCGGGCTCTTCCACATCTGCTTGAGCTTGTACTCCTCCACGCGCTGCGCGTTGGGCGTGATCGTCGCACACTTCACCCCGACTTTATATTTTTTATTCGCATTCGCCGCGTCTACCGTCACCTGATCGTTCGTTTCGTCGCGGTGAACCAGCCCCAGATCGTAATACTCGGTCTTTAAATCCACATACGGGCAAATCAGATCTTCCTTGATCCACTGCCACAGTACTCGCGTCATCTCGTCCCCGTCCATCTCTACGACAGGATTTTTCATTGCGATCTTTGCCATATTCTACAGCTCCTGTTTTACTTTTTTCCCATTTTACCAAAAATCCGAAAAAAAAACAAGCATTTGCCCGCCGCCCTTGTAAGCCCGCAAAAAATATCACAGCCCCCATTGTTTACCCGTACTTTTGCCCGATTTTCTCCTTTCCCAAAAATTTCGCCCGTTCTTCCTTCATCCCGAAAAAAAGCATTGTTTCCCGTTCACATCCGTCTCTCATAAACTTTTCGCTTAACTTTATGAAACTTCATCAACCGATTTTTCTAACCATAAAAGGTACGCGGGCGCACTGTTTTGCACCCGCGTACCTTTCGCCGAATTTTGAAATTCGGCTCATTGCGGCTGCTATGCCCGCAGATTTTATTCTGTCGGTTTTTGTACTTTTACCGACTAGGTTCCGTATTTGTAACTTTTACCGATCAGGTTCCAATTTTTGTACTTTTACTGACCAAGTTCCGTTTTTATCTCTTTTGTGAGAGTTTTAAGCCATTCTCATGCTCTGCGTTTGGAGGCTGCGCGAACGCCGCTCAAAACGCCGCAATTGGAAAGCATTTTTTTCTCCGAACGCGCAACGCTGTCGCAGATACCCTGTTCGATAAAGACGGTGAGAAGGTGTTTGAAATCGGCAAGATTTTTACAGAAAAGATACCATGCAAGCGACCCCGGAACCGTGTTCATTTCGTTGAAATACACTTCGTTTCCGCTCAAAAGGAAGTCTGCCCGCACCACCCCGCGAAGATTTAAGCGTCTGTACAGCAATTTTGTATAACCCTGCACAAGATCCGCGCTCGCTTTGGAAATTTTTGCGGGAAATTCATTGGCATTCTCCTTTCCGCCGCCCAGATATTTATCGCCGAACGTCAAGAATTTGTGCTGCGTTTTCGGCTCTTCACAGGGTGAAACGACGATTTCGTCGCCGTTTTTATAACACGCACAGTTGATTTCGCGCCGCTCCGCCAGATATTTTTCCGCAATCAGAAGGGTATCGTAAGCAAAACCCGCTTCGATGGCAAACAGCAGCCGCGCCCGATCTTCCGCCACCGATACACCGATGCTCGAACCCTGCCGCGCAGGCTTGATGATGACGGGATACCCCAATCTTTCTTCGATACAACGGACGCCAAACGCGCCGCGCTTTTTATAATCGTTCTCGCTGATTCGAAAATACGGCAATGTGCGTACCCCCAACGCTTTCGCCGCCAGTTTTGCGAGCGATTTATCCATAAAAAGCGCCGAAGATGCCATATCGGGAGACGCGTTGGCAATGCCATTAAGATCCAGCATGGCAGACACGGCGCCGTCTTCTCCGCCCATTCCGTGACAGCAGTTGAGCGCGCAATCGATCTTCGCAATAGGTTTCAGTTTGTTTTTGCGAAGCAGGCACAGTTCCTGCATACAAAAAATGACCCGATCCGCCTTTTTCTCCAGATTCCCGCCCCGATAAAAAGAAGTATCCAGCAATTCTTTGCCCGTATACATCGCCCCGTCCTGCGCTATGTAAACAGGATAAACGTCGTACCGCTCCGTATCCAGAAGATTCGCAGCCATCGTGCCCGTAATGATCGAAATCTCGTTTTCGCATGACTTTCCGCCAAACAGGACTGCCACATTTTTGCGCATAAAAAAACACCTCCGCAAAAAAATTTTTCGCTTTGGTGTTTTTGTTTTTCCGTTTTTGCGCCCTGTGAAACTTCGCGGTTTTTCAAAAAAGAATCGATACGTCTTTCATTTTTTATCCGAAATCCTAATTGTAGATATCCGGAAGATCGTTCAAAAACAATACGGTATCACCCTCTTTGAGTTCCGTTTCCAAAAGCTCCTGCGCTTTTTCCAGCGAAGGCACAACCGTCAGTTTCTGCGCGTCGCCGCCCGCTTCCAAATAACCGTTCTTCACCGCCGTAACCAGCGTCGCGCCGACCAGGATCACCCGATCCACTCCGACCAGACGCGCACCCAGCGCTTTGTTTTCTTTCTCTTCCAGTATTCCCAGTTCTACAAGCCCGGGTGTTACAACGATCTTTCGCCCCTCAAACAGGCGCAATACGTCCAGCGCCGCCGCTGCTCCGCGAATGTTGGCGTTGTACGCATCGTCCAGAATGGTAACGCCCAGCCTTTCCACCGGCTGCAGACGGTGCGGAATATAATCGAGTTTGGCGATCCCTTCCGCGATCTCTTCCTTCGAAAGTCCCAGCTTGAACGCCATCGCCGCCGCAAGCGCAATATTCTGCGCATTGTGCGCGCCTAAAAGTTTTGAAGTACATTCGACCTGCAAAATGCCCAGCGCCAGTTTGAACGTAATGCCTTGCGGTGTGCATTTGACGCCGATCGCCGCACATTCGCCGTGTTCTCCCACGGGTACTTTGATCAGTTTCTCGGTGCGGCCGAACAGTTTTTCCGTATTTTCATCCATGCCGATGACGGCAAAACCGCCTTCGCGCGTGCCGTCCAGGATCTCACCTTTGGCGCGGATAATGTTCGCAAGACTTCCGAACGTCTCCAGATGCTGTTCGCAGATCCCTGTCAGGATACAATGATCGGGCTTCACCAGACTGCAAAGCTCGGCGATGTCGCCTTCGTGCCGTGCGCCCATTTCCGCCAAAAAGAAATCATAAGAATCCAAATCTTCCTTTTCCACCGCTTTCGCAATGCCGAGCGGCGTATTGTAAGACGCGGGCGTAGCCAAAACCTTATAACGTACCGACAAAATCTGCGCCAGAAAATTTTTGACGCTCGTTTTTCCGAAGCTGCCGGTGATCCCGATCTTCACACAGCGGCAGGAATCGAGTTTTTGCCGCGCCGCCGTCAGATATTTTTTATTTTTTGCGTGCGAAAACGGCTTTTCCAGAACATTGGCAAAACGAATCAGCTGCGGCATCAGAAGCGGAACGACTGCCAAAAGAATATAGCGAAGATTCGTAACGATACCGATCTGTGCAAAGTACGACGCCGCATTTCCGATCAGCACGAGCGCAAAACATACCACCGCAAGAACCACAATGTTCAGGACGTAAATACGGTTGGCGCGTGCCGTGGAAGAAAGCGGCACTTTCAGAGCTTTTTTATCCGCCGTGCAATACAATCCCACGAACAGCGGAACGGGAAGCAGGGCTATGTACGCCGCCCAGATTCCCGCAAACGAAAAACAAAGCCCCAGTACCAGCATTGCCAGGGCGATAAGAAAAGCCAGCAGCGTAAAACGCGAGCGAGCCATGTTGCCCTTGCGCCTGAGCCATGCGGCATACATTTTTCCGTCATACCCCGCCTGTTGCAGAGCGCCCAGCACGTTGAATGCGCACATTCCGTATAAAAGTGCCGCCGCCAGCGCTATGACGATGTATTCGGCGATCGCAGTGGTTGTAAACATATCTTTTCCTCTTACGATGATTTTCAGCGGAAAAATTCCCGCGCGATGGCGTTGAATTTTGCCGGATTTTCACAAAAACAAAAATGCGTACATCCTTCCATGTACACGAGTCCCGATCCGCGCGTGAGCCGATGCAGGCGTTCCGCCATGTACGGCGGCGTTGCCGTGTCTTTCTCTCCGAACACATACAGCACCGGAATGCGGATCTTTTGCGCACATGGCGCAAGATCTTCGTTCACGATTTTTTTGAAGCTTTCGCGCATCACGGGCGAGAGAGTACGGTATTCGTCCGAACCGAACTTCCGCTCCGCGAATTTCGGCGCGATTTTCCGCATAACGCGGTAGCTTTTTACGCGCAGAGCGTACCTGATCCCCCGCCGCGGCAAAAGCCCGGCGCAACCGGTCAGCAACGCTCGCTGAAAGGGAGGATCCGGCTTTGAGAGAAGTTTCAAAGCGACCCTGCCCCCGAAAGAATGTGCGATCAGGTACGCATCGCGAATGCCGAGTTTCTTTAAAAGCTCCGACGTATGCTCCGCATAATCGCCCACCGACCACGCCTGCGAAAGAGGTTCGCTCTTGCCCATGCCCCAGAAATCGAAGGCGGTCACGCGGTAAAATTTTTTCAAACAGTTTATCTGATGGTAAAAGCTTTCCTTGCAGGATAAATATCCGTGCAGGAATACAAGGTCTTTGCCCGCGCCTTCGCGGAGCAAGGACACTCCCGCCGCTACCGACAAATTGTTTCCTCCTGACCAAGCTCTTTCATCATGACAAGCGCATCTTCCCCGTCGCCGTAATAGCGCGGCCGCGCATACTTTCCGACAAAACCGTGCTTTATATACAGCGCCATTGCCGCCGCGTTGGATACGCGCACTTCTAAAAATAAGCGCTTCACTCCCGACTTTGCAGCCAGCGCGGACAAATATTCCAAAATCGCCCCCGCGATCCCCTGCCGACGGTATTGGGGCGCAACGGCTATATTCGCAATGTCCGCATCCTCACCCGCCGCTACGACAAAACCGTAGCCCGCGATCTCCCCGTCCTGCTCCGCACACGCCGTAAACGTGTTTTCGCTCACGAACGAATCCGCAAGCATACGGAAATTCCAGGGATCGGAAAAACATTCCTTTTCCAGTTCCGCAATGCTCTGAATGTCCGCATACGCCCAGCTGCGCAACTCCATATTCTTTCTCCTCTTTTCAGCGTTTTCCCGTCGCTATCCCTTTTTTGCCAGCCGCTCTTCTTCCGCCTGGCTCTTTTTCAGATAAAACGCGCCGATCTCTCCGAATTCCTCTTCTTTCGCATTCTCCGCCGCACTTGCAAGCCCCGCCGCAGGATCCGCCTTTGTATAAGGAACGGGCAGCGGTTCGTACGCATACACGGGATATTCCTTTGCAAGCTCTGAAAGACGCGCCTCGTCGACATAGGAAGGCGGAAAACAAACGCTTTTATCCTTTTCAAAGCCGCAGACATAATAATTCCCGCGCCCGGCAGGCACCGCCGCCAGCGCTTTGCCTTCTGCATTATATGCAAGCACCTGAAAAGAAGTTCTGCCCAGCGCCGGCTTTCCCGTGCCTTCGCAGAATCCTTTCACTGCCGAGATCCCGATCCGAATTCCCGTAAACGATCCCGGCCCCGTTACCGCACAGAAAAAATCGCACTCTGCAGGCGTCAGCGACACCGCACGCAATGCTTCATCCGCCGCGTCCATCAGCCGCACCGAATGCTGCAATGCACCGTCCGATTCAAATATCGTCTTACGTACCCCGTTTTTGCAGGCGATCACCGTAAGATATCCGCCCGACGTATCGATCGCAAGATAATTCATTCGCACAAGATCTCCCTTTTATTTCCGTCCAGTTTGCGTATTTCCACCGTCTTACAGTTTTCAGGCAAAACATCTTCAATATTCTGCGGCCACTCGATCACACAGATCCCGTCCGCATAAAAATAATCGCAAAGCCCTAAAGCTTCCGCCTGCGCGCCGTCTTTTAAACGATAGCAGTCATAATGATACAACTTCCCGTCATAATCGTTCATGTAGGCATACGTAGGGCTCGTGATCTCTTCCGCGATCCCCAGCCCCTGCGCCAGTCCTTTCACGAATACCGTCTTGCCCGCGCCCATTTCTCCGCGCAACAATATGACGTCTCCCTTTTTCAGACTCTTCGCATATTCCTTCGCAAACGCCATCGTCTGCTCCGCACTTTCCGTTACCATGTTCACACCCCGCTTTGCATCCTGCCGTGCGATCCGCGGCACCCCTGCCCCCGTTTCGTAAAATCATCCGCCCGCATTCAAGGGCGTACTGTTTCGCATTACAAAAAGAAGGGACGCTGCTTTACGTCCCTTCCATTATAATATACAACAAGCAATTTTGCAATTAAAACACCTTTACTTGCCGCAATTTCTGGCTTTCCCCTGAAAATCTTCCGCAAAGGAAAACCCGTTCTAAGACATTTTAACCCATTAAAACTTATTCAGAAGCCAGGAAATCCGCTTGTACAGCAAAATCGTAACCAAACTGACCGCTACACCTTTGATAAGATTGAACAAAAGGACATACCACCAGAGCGATTCAAAAGCCGCCAGCGCACCGTCGCCCATGAACAAGGGGAAATTTATGTACCGATTGGACAAAAGTCCTGCGGCGATCTGCAAAACACAGCCCATCGCCAGCGTTATCGCTACGGTCGGCAAACCTTTTTTGAAGCGATAGACGAGCGTCGGCACAATAACGAAACTGAACGTCACGATAAAGTTTGCAATCTCTCCCACGCCGCCCGTGGAAGATTTTAAAAGACACAGACATTCCTTAATGAGACTGATGATGACCGCAGCGACAGGCCCGTACATAAACCCACCGATCAGCACGAATACGTTTGCAAAATCCAGTTTCAAAAAGGATGCGGGCGGGAAAATCGGGAATTCCAGGAACGTAACCGCAAACGCCAGCGCAGAAAGCATGGCAAGTTTTGCAATGGTCGATGCCGTAAAATATTTCTTGCGGAAACGCGTCCATTTCTGCGCACGCGAATTTTCCGTACCTTCCGCGTTCTGTGCAGCCGAAACTGCCCCGTCCTGCACCTTTCCCTGCACCGTTTGCACGGATTCCTGCACTGCGTCCTGCGAATTCTGCGACGAAACATCCTTTTCCCGTGCGTCCGTTTCCGCAGAAACTGCACGGCTTTTGAGAGCCTCTTCCTTCATAAAAAAACACCTCGAAAAAATATTTTCAAGGGGCTTCAAAGAAAAAACCCGTTCAGATGAACGGGGCCAAGTTTTTCGATCTGCACGCAAAATGACGGCAGATTTTCGAAACATTCTTTTCCTTTCCGGACTATACCGTCGGTACGGGAATCACACCCGTTCGGAGACTCGCGCCTTTCGCAGACTTTTACTGCCGGTGGGGAATTTCACCCCGCCCCAAAGAATCGTTTTTATTTTGTAACATTATAGCATCGCTTTTCTGCCCTGTCAATTGTTTTACACTGCCGCCAATCAAATTTCCCAATCCGAACTGATTTGTCTGAGTTCTTCCGTCAAAGAGATCACTTCTTCCAAATGCTCCACTGAAACGATTTTTCCCCTGCTCAGACGACTTTTATAATGCATACAATATCCCTTTGCTTTTACGGCTTTGCGCTTTTTTCAACAGATCCGATCGTCCGTTAAATGTAAAACATGTCTTATGTCAATGCTTTTTTGTAAAATTTGTCTTACAATTTAAGCATGGAAATTTATTTGCAATGCGATGAAACGAATTTATAAATGAAACAGGTCTGAGCAAGCGGAAATTTGCCGAAAAGGTCGGAGTTTCTGCCATGAGTGTGTCCGATTGGACAACAGGGAAAATCCAGCCAAATGCGGAAAGTATTTACCTTATCTGCAAAGCGTTCAAAATCAGCGCCGACTACCTGTTGGGTCTTTCCGACTGACAATCGATCTGCGGTCTTTTCGATCGGCAGTCGGATCTACAGGCTTTCTGATCGGCTGTCGTTTCTATAGTCTTTCGGATTGACTGTCTTTCCTACAAAAAGTCACCTTCCAAAGATAATTTATTTTTCTCAAACCGTAAAAGGTAAAAAAATAAACATGCACCCCAAAAGCGAGACAAACTTTTTGGGGTGCATATTATTTTAATAAGGTGATTTTATTTTTCTAATTTCAGATCGATTCGGTTCAGGCGCGGGAATTCGGTCATTGATCGGCGGGGGTATGCACAGGCGAAGCAGGCCGCACAAAAAACAGGCACACGTTCAGCACGATCGATGCCACTGCCGCCGCTGACGCCACCGCCGCCAAAACGACAGGCCACGTATAGACGCCTGCAATAGCCGTGATTGCGGCAAAGAGTAAACCGATTGCCGCCGTCGAGATACTGACACCAAGCCATAACCTTTCTTGCTTAAGAACAAAAGCCTTTTTCCCTGCCGCGCGGCAAACGGAACGGATACCCGTCAAAAGATTCAGCAAAAACAAGATACCGAGAAAAGCGATGAAATAAAAGAATATCGTCGTCAAAGCAACAAAACCTATCATCATCATAGGCTGTTCCGTCTGCGCCAAATGAGCATTGTAATCCTGAAAAGCAAGATACGTTTTCAGCTCAAACGCAGCAAAGCCGACAATAGCCAAAAATATTTCCAAAATTCCCGCCGCCAACACAAGGCGGCGCACTTTTCGTTCCATCCGCTCCCCCCCCCCGTTTTTTCATTCTCTCTGCGCTATATTATACGCGACGACAGGTTATATGTCAAGAACCGATAAACGACACAGATAAAACCAATCTGTCATTTCTAAAATTTACCTGGCTGCCCGTTTTTACAAAACCTGCTCGTTTCCTTGCAAATCGGAGTATTTTTTGCTATAATCGGAAAACATTATGTTACAGAAAAATCGGATAAAAACAAAAAAAGAATGTGCAGTACAGCCGATATCGCGGCAAATGGCCTGCACATTCTTTTTTATATCATTTCAACACACTTTTTACAGAATATCTTCTGCGTACAACGGGTATTTATCGCAAAGTTTTTTCACTTCTCCGCGGACAAAATCAAACGCGGCTTCCTTTTCCGCGATGATCTTGGAAATCAGCCTTGCCACCAGCCGCGCGTCCTCCTCTTTAAAGCCGCGCGTCGTAATGCTGGGCGTTCCGATACGGATACCGCTCGTGATGAACGGACTGGTTTCTTCAAACGGAATGGTGTTTTTATTGACCGTGATATTCACTTCGTCCAGCATTTTTTCCAATTCTTTGCCCGTCATGTTCTTGTCGCGAAGATCGACGAGCATCAGGTGGTTATCCGTACCGCCCGAAACAAGGCGTACGCCGCATTTTTTGAATTCATCCGCCATCGCCGCCGCATTTGCCACGACCTGTTTCTGGTAGGCTTTGAACTCATCCGAAAGAGCTTCCTTGAACGCAACCGCTTTCCCCGCGATCACGTGCATGAGCGGGCCGCCCTGCATTCCGGGGAATACGGCTTTATCGATCGCTTTTGCGTACTGCTCCTTGCACATAATGACGCCGCCGCGCGGGCCGCGAAGCGTTTTGTGCGTCGTAGTCGTTACAATATCCGCATACGGCACGGGCGACGGATGTAATCCTGCCGCAACTAATCCCGCAATGTGCGCAATGTCTACCATCAGGTATGCGCCGACTATATCCGCAATTTCACGCAGACGGGGAAAATCGATGATCCTCGGGTACGCACTCGCCCCTGCCACGATCATTTTCGGCTTGTTTTCGATCGCCAGCTGTTCCAGAGCATCGTAATCGATGCGCTCGTCCTCTTTCGATACGCCGTACGGCACGATCTTGAAATATTTTCCCGAAATATTCACGGGCGATCCGTGCGTGAGATGTCCGCCGTGCGACAAGTTCATTCCTAAGATCGTGTCGCCGGGATTGAGCAGAGCGAAATACACCGCGGTATTCGCTTGCGCACCGCTGTGCGGCTGCACGTTTGCATGATCGCACCCGAACAGCTTTTTGCAACGCTCGATCGCCAGATTTTCAACAATGTCGACATACTGGCATCCGCCGTAATAACGCTTGCCCGGCAAACCTTCCGCATACTTGTTCGTCAGGTGCGAACCGACTGCCGCCATCACCGCGGGCGAAACAAAATTCTCGCTCGCGATCAGCTCAATATTGCCCCGCTGACGGGAAAGTTCGAGATTCATCGCCTCGTACACTTCTTCGTCGGCTTTCTTGATCGTGGACATATCAATCATATTGTTTTTCTCCGTCGTTTTTTTGATTCATTATCATTATACCGCAAAATGTAAAAATATACAAGAAATAAAAGGCGGCAGCGCAAAATTATTTTGCGCCGCCGCTTATCCGAAAAAAAACCGCTTTTTGACTTTTCCTTTCTTTCACTCTCAAAAAAATCTCAGAATCCCGTTTGAATTCCCGCTCCTTCCGCATTTTCTCCCCTTTTTTCAGAACACAGTCGCGGCAACAAAAAAACCGGAAAATCCCTGCCGCCGCAACGACAGTTGCGGCGGCAGGGATTTTCTCCGCTGAAAAAACTCAGATATTTTTCTGAATGAATTCCTTCATGGCAGCCTTGGGAATAAACCCGAGGCTCTTATCGGCAAGTTTGCCGTCTTTGAACACCATCACGCACGGAATGCTCATGATGGAATATTCGCGCGCGAGATCGGGGTTATCATCCACGTTGATCTTGACAAACTGCGCTTCTAATGCAAACTCTACCGACAGGTCATCGATCACGGGCGCAAGCATACGGCAAGGGCCGCACCAATCCGCATAAAAATCCACGACCAGCGTCTTTTTTTCTTCCATTGCCGCTTTGAATGCGGCTGTATCAAAATTGTGAACCATTTTTTGTATCCTCCCGATGATTATTGGTATTTTGGCAAATTTCCACGACTTCCATACCGAATCCGCGCGATTTTGCCGCAAATTTATCCAGCATATACACGACGGCGAACCCCAAAGCCAGTCCGATCAGGCACAAGACCGCCGCCCAGACTTCCGCTTTGAGCGCAAGCGCGCCGATCGCAACCCCCGCCCCCGCCAAGAGGACAGGAATGATATACACAATGAACGAAGCCAGCAAACGGTTATCTTTTTCCGCCTGCACGATGACTTCGTCGCCCGCTTTTGCACCGACCGTGTTTTTCGCTTTCACCTTTACGGTGCTTTTGCCCGAGCGGAACGCGCATACTTTGCAGGATTCGCATTCGGGATGTTTCTCAATACGTAAGAGCGCGGTTTTTCCAGCCGTTTTCACGACAATGGCACGTTCTTTCATTTACGGTTTTGCTCCAAAAATGCGATAACGTCCGCCTCTTTTACGTTCACCGACGTAGAATCGGACATATTTTTCACTGTATATTCGCCGCTTTCGAGTTCATTGGAACCGATGACGATGACGAACTTTGCCCCGATCTTTCCTGCATATTTAAACTGCGCTTTGACCGAACGCGAGGCATGATCCGTATCCGCCGAGATCCCGTTCTGACGCAATTTGTCCGCCAGCGCGAACGCCGCTTTTCTGCCTGCGTCGTCTAATCCAGCCACATAAACGTCCAGCGGCGACTCTTCGGGGATCGCTTTGCCCGTATTTTCCAGCACCAACAGCATCCGCTCGATGCCGCTCCCGAATCCGACCGCCGGCACGCTCGGCCCGCCCAGGTTTTCGATCAGCGTATCGTATCTTCCGCCGCCCAGCACCGTGCCCTGCGAACCGATGCTTGTCGATACAAACTCGAACACTGTCTTGGAATAATAATCCAGCCCGCGCACAAGTTTCGGGTTCAATTTATATTTCACGCCGCAGGAATCGAGGATCTCTTTGAGCTTCTCAAAATGCTCACGGCATTCGTCGCAAAGAAAATCCGTCGTTTTCGGCGCATTTTCGTTGATCTTCGAACAAGCTTCTTCCTTGCAATCGAGAATACGCAGCGGATTCTTTTCAAACCGCGCGTTGCAAGTGGGACACATTTCGGGAAGATGCGGCCGCAGATATTCTTTGAGCGCTTCGTTGAACTTCGGACGGCAATGCTTGCATCCGATCGAATTCAGATTCAGTTCCACGCCTTCCACGCCCAACGCACGGATGTAGTCGCGCGCAAGCAAAATGACTTCCGCATCCGTTTCCGCTCCCTTGCCGCCGAAAATCTCTACGCCGAACTGGTGATGCTCGCGCAATCTGCCCGCCTGCGGACGTTCATAACGGAATACCGGGGTAATATAGTACATCTTCAAAGGCAAGACGCCGCCCGCAAGTCCGTTTTCGATAAAAGAACGCACCACGCCCGCCGTACCTTCGGGTTTGAGCGTGATCGAACGCTCACCTTTATCCAGAAAAGTGTACATTTCTTTGTTGACAATGTCTGTCGTGTCACCTACGCCGCGTAAAAATAACTCCGTATGTTCGAATACCGGCGTACGAATCTCTTTCAGATTGTACAACGCCGCTACCTTTCGCGCCGTGTTTTCAACAAAATGCCACTTGTATGCCTCCGACGGCAATACGTCTTTTGTGCCTTTGGGAATGTTGATCATAAAAAACTCCTTTCCTCACACAAATTCCGCCCGAAAAACAGAATTTGCCGTGATTTTTAAGAAAAAACAAAGCCAAAGCATTCACTTCGTGCAAAGTTTTCTCTCCGTTCGGCGCATTTTCGGTTTGCTGTCAATAATTTTCCGCCTGTGCCCGAACACGCCGTATTCTTCTTTCTTTCGCCGCCCTTGCGGCGCAATGGAAAAACGCGAAAATCTGCGCCTTTTCCGTAAATTATTTTAATTCAGAAAAATTCTTTTGTCAACTTAAAAGAAATTTCCATGAACACTTTTTAAATTTTTTGCGCTTATCCGAAATTTCTTTTCGGATAAGCGCACCCTTGCCGATATTTTAATAAATGAAAAACTGATGCGCGCCGTTTCATCCGCCGCAGAAGACCGACGCTTTTATGCGGCTTCTTCCCTTTTTAATCTTCGGATTTTTTCAAGCGCAGAGCATTACAGCACGTATTTTTTCAGATCGCGGTTTTTGATGATCTTTTCCAGATGCTCGTCGACATATTTTTTGTCGATCGTTACCGTGACCGTCGGGTAATCCCCGCCCGCATTGAAAGAGATATCCTCCAGAAGATATTCCATCACCGTATGCAGACGGCGCGCACCGATATCTTCGCTCGTCGCGTTCATATCCGCAGAAATCTCCGCGATCTCTTCGATCGCGTCGTCCGTGAATTTCAGGTCGATGTTGTCCACGCCCAGAAGTTTTCCGTACTGCGTCGTGATCGCGTTCTGCGGCTGCGTCAGGATCTTTACAAAATCTTCCTTGCTCAGGCTTTCCAGCTCCACATTGATCGGGAAACGCCCCTGCAATTCGGGGATCAGGTCTTCCACTTTCGAAATGTGGAAGGCTCCCGCCGCAATAAACAGAATAAAGTCCGTCTTGACCGCTCCGTATTTCGTCATGACCGTGCAACCTTCCACGATGGGCAGGATATCCCTCTGCACGCCTTCGCGCGAGACGTCCGCTCCGCCCTGGTTTGCCTTGCCTGCGATCTTGTCGATCTCATCGATAAAGATAATGCCCTGCTCTTCCGCCCGCGAAAGCGCTTCGGTATTGACCGCATCGTTGTCGATGAGCTTTTCCGATTCCTCGTTGATGATCTGCTGCATCGCCTGTTTGACCGTCATCTTGCGGCGTTTCTTTTTCTTGGGCAGCATATCCCCGAAAATCGATCCGATATTGATCTCCGCTCCGCCGGGAACGATCTCCATCGGTTTCGGTGCGTCCACTACTTCCAGTTCGATCTGGGTATCGTTATATTTTCCTTCGCGCAGTTCGTCCAGAAGTTTCGCATCAAAAACTTCCTTCGCCATCTCGCCGCGCTCGCCCTTTTTCATCTCCGATAAAATGGCGACGATCTTCTTTTCCGCCGTGCCTTCCGCTCGCACCGCCACTTCTTTCATCTTCTCTTCGCGTACAAGTCGGATGGAACATTCCACAAGGTCGCGGATCATGCTCTCCACGTCGCGCCCGACATACCCCACTTCCGTGTACTTCGTCGCCTCTACCTTGATAAACGGCGCCTTGACAAGCTTTGCAAGCCTGCGCGCGATCTCCGTCTTACCGACACCCGTCGGCCCTTTCATAATAATGTTCTTGGGCGTGATCTCCTCCCTGTCCGCTTCTGAAAGCCGGCTGCGACGATAACGGTTGCGCAGCGCGATCGCCACCGCACGCTTCGCTTTGTCCTGCCCTATAATATATTTATCCAGTTCGATTACGATCTGTTTGGGTGAAAGATGATTCATATGCTTCCTCCTCGGCCTTGCCCGTTACACCACTTCGACCGTGATATGGTCGTTCGTGAATACGCAGATCTCACTTGCGATCTTCAATGCCTTATACGCGATCTTATCCGCAGAGTATTTGGTTTCCTGCGCCAGGGCGCGCGCCGCCGCCAATGCGTAATTCCCGCCGCTGCCGATCGCACACACTCCGCCGTCCGGCTCGATCACTTCGCCGTTGCCGCTGATGATCAGAAGCAGGTCTTTGTCCGCCACGATCATCATCGCTTCCAGCTTGCGCACCATCTTGTCGTTGCGCCAAAGCTCCGCCAGCTCCACCGCCGAACGCATCAGGTTGCCCGAAAATTTGTTGAGCATCCCCTCAAACCGCTCGGAAAGCGAAAACGCGTCGGATACCGATCCCGCAAATCCCAAAACCACTTTTCCGCCGTAAATGCGGCGGACTTTCACTGCATTGTTCTTGAATACGACCGATTCGCCCATCGTGACCTGTCCGTCACCTGCAATCGCCGTCTTGCCGTCCCTTTTGACAGCACATATCGTTGTACCTCTGAATTCAGGCATATCCTTCCCTCCGTTTCCGCATGCCCCGCTCAGCGCAGAACACGCTCCGTATTTTCATAAATTTCACGCATCTTTTCCAGTGCGCGTTCCGCAAAAAGTTTCTTTTTTTGCGCCTTGTCCCGAATTTTTTCAGGCAAAGGCTCCAATATTCCGTAATTGGCGTTCATCGGCTGAAAATCCGTCGTTTCCGCCGCAACATGCCGCATCAGCGCCCCCGATACGGTCGAGGCGTCCCATTCCACAGGCCCCTTGCCGCGCATTTTCAGCGCACAGCCCAGCGCCGCCCAGATCCCGCTCGCCGCACTCTCGACATATCCTTCCACGCCCGTCATCTGCCCCGCAAAAAAGACTGTCCCGTCTTTCTTCCACGAAAGATCTGCATTCAAAACCTGCGGAGAATTCAAAAACGTGTTCCGATGCATTACCCCGTATCTCAGAAATTCCGCGTTTTTCAGCGCAGGAATCATCGAAAATACCCGCTTCTGCTCGGGAAATTTCAGATTCGTCTGAAATCCGACCAGATTGTACGCAGTCCCCGCACAATTTTCCTTGCGCAGCTGCAATACCGCATACGGACGTTTCCCTTCCGCATTATACAGTCCCACAGGCTTGAGCATCCCGAACCGCAACGTATCTTTCCCGCGCGCCGCCATGATCTCCACGGGCATACACCCCTCGAATACATCGCGCTTGTCAAAATCATGTACGAGCGCACGCTCCGCACTCCCCAACGCTTCCACAAAGGCTTCGTATTCTTCCTTCGTCATCGGACAGTTGATATAATCGCCGTCTCCTTTCCCGTACCTGTCCGCCGTGAACGTCTTCGTATAATCTACGCTCGCCGCCGCCACGATCGGCGCCGCCGCATCGTAAAAATACAGGTTTCCGCCCATTTTACCGCGTATGTCTTCCGCCAGAGCGTCCAGCGTCAGCGGCCCCGTCGCTACGATCGCGTACCCCTGCGGAATTTCCGTCACTTCTTCATGCACTACTTCGATCCTCGGATGCCCCTCGATCTTCTCCGTTATAAACCTCGAAAACGCTTCCCGATCGACCGCCAACGCTCCGCCTGCCGGCACCTTCGTCTCCTCAGCCGCCTGCATGGTCAAAGACCCGAATATCCGCATCTCTTCTTTTAAAAGACCGCACGCGTTGCCGTAAATATCGTTGCTCTTCAGCGAATTGCTGCATACAAGCTCCGCATACCCTGCCTGCGTATGCGCCGGCGTGTACTTCTTCGGCTTACTCTCGTACAGCCGCACAGAAAAACCATGCTCCGCCAGATAGTACGCCGCTTCACATCCCGCAAGCCCCGCTCCGATCACCTTTACAAGCTCCGCCATCCGTTCTCCTTTCCGCTCTTTTGCGGTTAGCACTCTTGCTTTTAGAGTGCTAAATCATTATAAAACGATTGTTCCCATATGTCAAGAGTTTTTTTTCAAAAATTAAAAAATTTCCCTTGACTAAGTACCTTTTCTGTGTTATCCTTTCTGTAACGGGAAAAGAGGGAGAATCGATGAAAAAGTTTCTTGTATTTTTGCTGAGTATTGTATTTGTTTGTTTTGCCGCCTGTACGCCTGCGGAGCCGCAGCTTGATGCCGAATATACGTATAAGAAAGTTTCGTTCCGCAAAGGCGCGGGCCTCACCTTGGAAGAGCTGGCCCCCTTTCTGCCTGCCATGCTCGACAAAAAGCCGATCGGCAGCATTTCAGAGTTTGAAGATTTTCTGAAAGAAAATTTAGACGAATACAGTTTCAACCGTATTTCGGAAAAGGGCGTCGAAACCGTATATTTAAAGCCTGAAATTCTTTCCGTAACGCTTTCGGAAACGGAACTTACTTTTAAGAGGGAAAACCAGACGATGAGCCGTCCCTTTACAAAAGAGGGAAACAATTACCTTACCGATACGGAACCTGCGTTTTATTTTTCAGGAGGCGAATTTTGCACCGATTTGTCGTTTACCGAAAATTTTACCGTTGTCTATCACTACGCTTTGTAAATTTCCGATAAAAAGCGGAGAGGCCGCAGATGCGGCCTCTCCGCTTTTTTATTTTGCTTAACAAAATTTTCCGCCCCATGCGAGGAAGGACATTTTTGATCCTCCTTCGCAAAAAGCTCCGTTTTTATGCCACCAGCCGCTTTCAAAGCGGCTGGCAGCCCCGAACGGGGCAGATTTTATTCCCCGACCGCAGGATCCTGCGCGCCCGCATCGGGGGTGGGTTTTTGTTCTTCGGGAGCGTCCTTTACAAAATCGCAGGAAGAACAGCGGATCTGTTTTCCTTTTTTGAAAAGGTACTTGCCGCATTTGGGGCATTTCTCGCCCGTAGGCATTTCCCAGCTCATGAATTTGCACTGGGGATAATTCGAACAACTGTAAAAGATCTTGCCCGCCTTGCTCTTCATGCGGCGCGTAGGCGCACCGCATACGGGGCATTTGCCCGCAAGCTCTGTGATAGGCTGGCTCGCCGAACATTTCGGACAGCTCAGATATTTCCCGTTTCTGCCCGTCCTGTAATACATGAGCGTGCCGCATTTGGGGCATTTTTCTTTGGAGATCTCGCTGTCAAAGGGCAGAGTCGCGTTGCATTCGGGGTAATTCGGACAAGCAAGGAACTTTCCGAACTTGCCGCTCTTGACCACCATATTCGCTCCGCATTTGGGGCATTTGGTCGCCGAAATTTCCATTCCTTCGCTCTTGATGTTCGAACATTCGGGATAATTGGAACAAGCCAGATATTTCCCGTACCGCCCGCTCTTGCGGATCATCGGATGGCCGCACTTTTCACAGAGAATGTCTGTCATTTCGTCGCCGTCGTTGGCGGCAAACACCAGCTTTTCCGCAAACGGCGGATAAAAATCCGCAATGATCTTGTGCCAGTCCACGCCGCCGTCTTCGATGCCGTCCAGCTTGTCTTCCATCTTCGCCGTAAACCCGACATCCATGATATCCGTAAAATATTTCATGAGAAGATCGGTGATCTCGAACGCGACTTCCGTCGGAACCATGTATTTTCCTTCTTTCGTAACGTACTTGCGCTTGTTCAGCACGGAAATGATGCTCGCATACGTCGAAGGACGGCCGATCCCCTTATCTTCCATCGCTTTGACCAGCGACGCGTCCGTATAACGCAGGGGCGGCTTGGTGAATTTCTGCTCGCTCAGCAGGCGGATGAGATCCAGCTCTTCCCCCTCTTTGAGATTGGGCAGAAGCTTTGCGTTTTCGTTCTCATCGTCGTCTTTTTTCACTTCCTGGTATGCCGCCGTGAATCCGGCAAACTGCATGGTCTTGCCGCTCGCTTTAAAACCGTAAACACCGTTTTTGATCTTGATCTGCATACTGTTGTACAGCGCTTCGCTCATCTGCGACGCCATGAAACGGTCATAGATCAGCTTATACACGTTGTAATGTTTTTTGTCCAGCGTGCCCTTCATGCTTTCGGGCGTGCGGTTCAGATCGATGGGACGGATACACTCGTGCGCGTCCTGCGCGCCCTTTTTCGAAGCATAGAAGTTCGGCTTTTCGGGAACATATTCTTTCCCGAATTTTGCCGCAATGAAATCGCGCGCCTTTGCCTGCGCTTCCGCCGATACGCGCACGGAGTCGGTACGGATGTAGGTTACGAGCGCGATATGCCCTTCCGCTTCCGTGTCGATCCCTTCATACAGATGCTGCGCCACCAGCATGACGTCGGGCGAGGTCATGCCGAACTTGTTGGATGCGTCCTGCTGAAGCGTGGACGTCGTAAACGGTGCGGGAGCGTGCGATTTCGTCACGCTTTTCTTGATCTCGCTGACGATATACGGATTCTCTGCCAGTTCCGCACGGACTTTTTCGTTTTCTTCCGCATTGGACGGAAGGTATTTTTTTCCGTTCTTTTCGCCGAGAAGCGCTTTGAACGGCGCGTATTCTTTGGGTCTATCCTGCAGTTCCGCGTTGATGTGCCAATACTCTTCTGGCACGAATGCCTTGATCTCGCGTTCGCGGTCTACGATCAGCCGCAATGCCACCGACTGCACGCGCCCTGCCGAAAGTCCCGAACGGATACGCTTGCAAAGCAACGGCGACAATTTATAACCCACCAGCCTGTCCAGCACGCGGCGCGCCTGCTGCGCGTCGACAAGATTGTAATCGATCTCGCGCGGATTCTGCAATGCGCGCGTGACCGCCGCCGGTGAAATTTCGTTGAACTCGATGCGGTTTTTGCCGCCTTTGAGTTTCAAAACATTTTTCAGATGCCAGGAGATCGCTTCGCCTTCGCGGTCCGGGTCGGTTGCGAGATAGACGTGTTCCGCTTTCGCCGCTTCGTCCGCAAGACGCTTGATGACCGCCTTTTTGTCGGGATTGTCCACATAAGTCGGTTCAAAATTATTATCGATATTCACGCCCAGCCGCTTCTCCGGCAGGTCGCGCACATGCCCGCCCGACGCGTCCACGCGGTATTTCCCCTTCAGATATTTGGATATCGTTTTCGCTTTGGAAGGCGATTCAACAATAATTAAATCCATACATACCTCTTTCCGACATCAATTTTTTCCGATTTTTCTCAAACATTCGCCGCCCTTTCATCGGGCAGCCGCCCAACGGTTCCCTCCGCAGGATACCGCCAGTTTTTTCATTTCCAGCATGGTCAGCACGATCGGTACTTCGTGCAATCTTAATCCGCTCTTTTGCGCGATCTCCGTGATATGCGCTTCCCCTTCCCGAAGAATTTCATAGACCGCCTGCTCCGCCGCACTCAGGGAAATTTTTTCCGTTTCGGTCAAGTTTATACCAAAAGCGGCGTAAATGTCAACTAAATTTTCCGTCAATTTTGCGTATTCTTTGATCAGCGCATTGCACCCGACTCCCGACGGAACACCGATCGAATAGGGAAACGCAAACACGTCGCGGCCGTATTCGTATGCCTTTGCCGCCGTGATCCGCGTGCCGCTCTTTTCCCCGCCGCTCACGACAAGTACGCCCTCCGACAGCCCCGCGATGATCCTGTTCCGCATGGGAAAATGATACGGAAGCGGTTTTTGCTGCGGCAGATATTCGCTGACCGCAAGACCCTTTCCTTCCACTCTTTCCAGCAATGCACGGTTACAGCCCGGATATACATGATCGAATCCGTACGCAAGCACCGAAATCGCCCGACCGCGGTTCAACGCACCGCCAAGAGCCGCGCTGTCGCCGCCGTCCGCAAGACCCGTCACGATCACAAATTCCGAAGAAAGCCCTTCCGCAAATTCTTCCGTGCGTTTCATCACCTGCGGAAGCGTGCGCCGCGATCCGACGATCGCGAATTTTCTCTCTGATAATAGATCTGTATTGCCTCGGCAATACAGCACCAGCGGCGGATCGGAGATCTGCCGCAATTCCTCCGGGTACTTCTCCGAAACGAACGTTACGCACTCGATCCGCTTTTCCGAATACATATGCAGCAGCCTGTCCGTATATTCCTGATCCGACAAAGAACGCTCCATCGCTTCTACCGTTTCTTCGCCCGCCGTTTCTGCAACCGCAGGGCGGTATTTACGGAAATTTTCAAAGAGCGCCTGCGCCGAAGCCGCCAGTTTGTAGAGCTTTGCCTTTCTGGAATATTCCAATCCGAACGAATCCAGACAGATGACCGCCCTTTCTTCTTTTGTGTATGTCATGAAAAAGACCTGCCGTCACTGAAAATTTTCATAACTGCGGTAGGACACCGCTTCCAGAATATGTTCGGGCGCGATCTGTTCGCTCTGCGCCATGTCCGCGATCGTGCGAGCTACTTTGATGATCCTTGCCCGTGCGCGCGCCGATAGTTTCAGGCGCTCGAACGACATTCGCAGAATGTTTTCACATTCGCGCGAAAGGCGGCAGAATTTCTGCATTTCACGCTCGCCCATGTCCGCGTTTGTCGTCATCTTCTGCAACCCTTGAAAGCGTTTCCGCTGAATTTCCCGCGTACGTTCCACCCGTTTTTTGACGATCTCCGAACTTTCTTCCACCGTATCCGCTACGAGATCGTCGTACTTGACGGAATCCGCTTCCACCTGAATATCGATACGATCCAGAAGCGGCCCGCTCAGCCGCGAACGGTATTTATGGATCGCGGCGGGCGTACAGGTACACACCTTATCCGTACTCCCGTAATTGCCGCACGGGCATGGATTCATGCTCGCACAGAGCATGAAATTTGCCGGAAACGTAACCGCCCCGCCCGCCCGCGTGACGGTAATGCAACCGTCTTCCAGCGGCTGACGCAGCGCTTCCAGAGCGCTCCTGTGGTATTCGGGCAACTCGTCCAGAAACAGCACGCCGTGATGAGCCAGACTGATCTCCCCGGGTTTTACGGCGCGCGTGCCGCCGCCGCACAAAGATACCGTCGTCGCCGTATGGTGCGGCGTGCGGAACGGACGCAAAGTCACGATCCCCTCTTGCCCGAGAATCCCCGCCACCGAATGGATCTTCGTCACTTCCAACGCTTCTTCAAACGTCATGTCGGGCATAATCGTCGGAATACACCTCGCCAGCATCGTCTTGCCCGCGCCGGGCGGCCCGACCAGTAAAATATTGTGTCCGCCCGATACCGCCACTTCCAACGCACGCTTTGCGATCGCCTGTCCTTTCACAAACGCCAGATCGGAAGAATACTGCCCCCTCTGTGCCGCTTCGTATTTTTTCGCCGTTAAAGGCGAAAGCCTTAAAAGTCCGCTTAAGTGATCCACCACCTGCGTCAGCGTGGCTGCCGTATAGATTTCCAGCCCCTCGATATACGCCGCTTCTTCCGCATTGCCCGCAGGCAGAATAAATGAACTGTATCCGCGCGCTTTCGCCGAGATCAGCAGCGGCAAAATACCCGTCACAGGTCTCAGACTCCCGTCCAGTGCAAGCTCGCCTAAAAACACCGTCCTGCCCGTTTCCGCGCCCTGCAGCTGACCCGTCGCCTTCAGAATCCCCACCGCTATGGGAAGATCGTACCAGCTTCCCTCTTTTTTCAGATCGGCAGGAGCAAGATTTACCGTGATCTTCTGCGCCGGAAATTTTCGGCCGCTGTTTTTCAGCGCCGACCGCACCCGCTCACGGCTCTCTTTTACAGCCGCATCCGCAAGCCCCACCAGCTCATAGGACGGAAGCCCGTTGTTAATGTCCGTTTCCACTTCCACCGGAATCCCGTCCAGTCCCGAAAGCGCAAAACTCATGACTTTGGATAACATTTCCCGCCTCCCCTCGGCTTCCCGCCGTTCGTTCTTTTCTCTCCCCGCTCTTTTTTCAGATTCATTCCAATCAACACTGTCTCTTTCCCGAACCGCAACACCGACCGCTCTTTTCCGACATTCGCCTGTTGCCGACATTCGCTTGTTGCCGACGTTTACCTGTTGCCAACGTTTACTTGTTGCGATGTTTGCCTGTTGCCGACGTTTGCCTGTTGGCGACGTTCGCCTGTTGGCGACGTTTGCCTGTTGGCGACAGTTCCCCCTTCGGTCATGCATTTTACGCTTGGCAAGGACAAGCAGATATTCCCGAAACAGCAAAGAGTATTGTAATTTTCGCGATGTTTTTTTAAAAAAGGTGTAAAAATACCGCGCATACGCGTGCGCGGATATTTTCAGTTTCAGTAAAATTTACGGTCTGTAGATCCCGTTGCTCAAAAACGTCGTCCAGCCGAAGCAGATCTTCGCCGCAAGCGGAGCGATCGGGATACCGAACAGCATCGGGATGGTCAGCACAAAGATCAATGCGTATACCGTGCAAACGCCCGTCATTACTTTCAGAGTCGTATTCATCGGGACACCGAAAAGTTTTTTCCGCACTCCCGTATCATGCACATACGCCGTGTAGAACATCAATACGGCGAATCCTGCATAGAATACGGAGAACAACAAGCTGTCTGCCGCACTCGTGCCGCCGACAAACAAATACTGCAACAGCGAAGTCACCAACCCCGCCAGGAGCAGGAAATACGCATTCAGAATGCGCGGCGTGTGCGCGGACGCATACGCGCTGTTTTTCTTGCCCGTAGCAAAATATAAGATGACGTAGATCGTCGTAAAGATCAGCCCGATGAGCGACGTGATCGCCAATGCAAGATTCATCTGCGCATTCATCGCTATATAAACGCTCTCATTCGACGACGAGAACAGCGTGGCGCCTTTGAGCGAAAGGAACCATCCGAACGGATTGACCGCATTTGCCGACGTGAACGCCGTCGTATTCGCGAGAGTAAAGCTGTCTTTTACCGCCGCCCAGACAATCCCGAATATGCCGATCGTCGGCACAGCCGGATTCGTCTCGTAAAGCTTTACGTACGTAAAATAAGAAGGAATTGCGGAAAGTATCGTGATAAGTACCGTCGCCGCCACAAACGAAACAAAGAAGAACAGCCACAGGATCCGCGACGAATATCCGCTTTCCATGCGGATCAGACGTTCCTGCCGTTCGCTCTCCTGCAGGTTTTTCAACATATCCTCTTCCGATTTTGCAGCCGCATTCTTATCCAGAGCCATCTTACGCACTGAAGAAAGTTCCGCTTTCCCTTCCCGGTATACGCGTACCCAACCGACAACAAACAACGCCGCCAGACCGATCAATGCAAATACCGCTTTCGGATCGGTCGCAAACGCAAATGCAAAAAAGATGCCCGAAATCAATACGTTCGCCGCGGATTTGACAGGACGTTCCTTGGAAATTCCGTCCTCGTAGAAGCGGAACATGAAATAATACGCCGCCACCGCAAACAGCGCGATCATGGAATATGCAAACCCCAGCCTGCCCACCGTGAGTGCCAGTCCGCCCAGCGCAGCAAAACACGCAAACATGAATCCGAATCCGCTGCTCTTGAACAAGCGCTTGCCCAATAAATACACAAAGACGATCATCGCCGCCGCGCAGAGGACCGAGAATATCCGCAGACCGAACGGACTCATTCCGAAAATCAGCGTCCCCAACATGGGCAAAAGCACCGAAAACGGCCCGAAATCCGTCTGCGAATGGAATGTTCCTTCCACCACCATCTTGCCCAGCAAAATATCGTCGATCTGCATCAACGTGTATTTTTCATCCTGCGTGAAATCCGTATACGCCGTATTTCCGTCCGCATAATTGTCCTGCGCATCCGTCAGCCGCGTCGGATCCCCCGATTTCCCGTATTCCTTTGTATGATCATTCCTCGTGAACAGATCACGATAATACGGCCACTGCGCGTCCGTGAAAAATGTCTTTACACTCTTTTCCGTCAAATATGCGGGTATAATATTCCCTTCCGTATCCACAAATACGACTTCGTTGACCAGCATCTCCGTTTTTACGGTCAGACGGATCAGAGAATAACTCGTACTCAGCGACTTGCCGGATTCCGTCAGATCAAATACTTTCACCCAGTCGTAATTCGTTCCTTTCGTGTCTTCCGCATCCGAAACGTATACATTGCCGAGTTTGACCGTTCCCAACGTCGAACTGCTGAACGTGGGCGTCGAGGAGGACGACTTGGACGCATACCGGAATTCCACCGAAACATCCTTTCCTACTTCATCGTATATGCTCCCGACATTCAGATATACCCTGTCCAGTTTTGCCCCTTCCTGATAATCCAGATAAAATACGACATTGGAATCCGCCGCCATATAATAAGAACGACCCGCTCCCGTAAATCCGCCGATCGTGCAGGCACTCACAATCAAAAATACCAACACCAGAACGAATGCCGCTTTTCCGAATACGGAAATCTGCCGCACGCGCTCTCTCAGATTCTGTAAACGGGTTTGTCTTTCTATCTGCATATTCTGTCACCTGTTTCCTTGAAATCCGCTACCCTGCTTTTATGACAGGATGAGCTATATTCTATTATACCGCAAAATTCTTTATCTGTAAACCCCTTTTGCCCTGTCTGACACAAAAAATACGGACAAGCCTTTCCCTTTCCGTTTTTTCTTTTCCCCGCCCGCCGACCGCATTCCGAAAAATTTTTTCTTCGTCGGAAAATCCTGCCGTTTTTACCCTGCGGCAGGATTTTCCGCTTTTTCCGTTTTTCTCTTCCGCGACAAGACCGCATAAGCCGTCAGCGCGGCGATACAGACCAGAAATTCGGTCACGGGAAAAGCGAGCCATACACCCGTTTCGCCCCAGAGAGCCGCCAACAAGAACGCCGCGGGGATCAGGACGGCAAATCCGCGCAAAAGAGATAAAATATGCGCGGGCAGCGGCGTTTCTGTCGCCGCAAAGTAAGAGCAGAACAGAATGTTCAGCCCCGCAAACGGCGCGGCAAGAAAATACAGCTTCAACCCGCGAACCGCCATTTCGCAGAGAAGCTCCGACCCTTCTTTATTGAAAATCTGCGTGACGGGCAGCGCAAAGACAAATAACAACAAATACGCGGCAACCGCGAATACTGCGGTGCAAGCGGCGGACATTTTCAGCAAGGCGCGTTCGGAAAGGAAATCCGATTTGCCCTTTGCTCGGCTGAAAAGCGGCTGCACGCCCTGCGAAATGCCGTTGAATACCGACAACACGACCAAAGAAATATTGGCTATGACGCCGTATGCCGCCACGCCCGTGTTGCCGGCGATCCGCAAAAACAGAAAGTTGAACACAATGATCGCAACGGCGGAAGAGAGCTGCTCGACGAGCGACGGAAATCCCAGCGTAAAATTGCAGCGCATCAGCCGAAGCGAAGCGTCCCGCGGCAAAAAACGAAAACCGTTTTTTCCGCGAAGAATGTGCGACACGGAAAAACCCAGCCCGATCACGGGAGCAAAACCCGTCGCAAGAACCGCGCCGAGCATTCCCATTCCGCAGGGGAAAATAAAGATATAGTCGAGCAGAATGTTGGCAAGGCTTCCCGACACGGTGGCAAACATGGCAGTATGCGGTGCGCCGTCGTTTCGGACAAAACACACCAGCACGGTATTGAAAAGAAATGCGGGCGAAAACAACAGCAGCACCCGCAGATACGTCTGCGTCATTGCAAACGTCTGCGCATCGGCACCGAGAAGCTGCGCCAAGCCGCCCGAAGCGAAACACCCCGCCATTATATATAGAACAGAAAAGCAAGCCGCAAGATACACGGTATTCGTAAAAACGCGCCAGGCATTCCGATCGTCGCCCTGCGTTTTATACACCGAATATCTGGTTGCTCCGCCGATCCCCAGCATGAGCGCCGTGCCGTTGATCAGATTATAGATCGGAATCGCCAGATTCAGTGCCGCAAGTCCGTTTGTACCCAATCCCTGCGCCACAAAAAACGTGTCTGCAAGAATATAACAGGATACCCCCACCATTCCCAGCACGCTCAAAAACGCATATCTTGTAAACTCTTTTGCAAGTTTTTTCATTCCCTGCCTCTTTACCAAAAACTCACCCCGCCGCCAATTCCGAAATTTCTCCCTGCGCTTTCATCCGCAAAGCCTTTTCGGCCATAAAAAATGCGCCGGCAAATTTATGTCTGCTAAGGCCTGACGACATAAATCCCGACGCTTACGCTTACCCGGCGGCAAAGCGCAATCTCTTTTTTTCTTACCTTAACACAAACGGCGGCGTTTGTCAAGCAAACGCCGCCGCTGAATTCATTTTACACTTTTATCCTCACTCTTTCCCACGACCTGTTACGACTCCTTTCGGGCATTTGCACAGTCGACCGTCTTACACATGAACGAGCATCATTCTGCCGAATTTCAGTGTATTTGCTTTGCCGCGCCGCCGACGCACCCCCCGTCGGCGGCGCGGCACTGAAAAATGCAGCATTGCTTCGCCCGAAAGAGAGAAAAGCTCCGTTTCCGTCCGCGATGCGTTCACTGCTTCAGAAAATGTTTTTGCTCCCAGTCAAAAAATGAAATGGCCGAAAAACCACAAAAAACAAAGGAAAACGCTCCGCACGATGTGCGGAGCGTTTGTCGATTTTTCGTTTAACGAACTTCTTTGATTTTTGCAGCTTTACCCGTTCTGCCGCGCAGATAGTAAAGTTTTGCCCTGCGAACCTGACCTTTACGGATCACGGTGATGTCCGCAATTTTCGGGGAATGTACAGGGAACGTACGCTCCACGCCTACACCGTAGGACAATCTGCGAACCGTGAACGTTTCACGGATCCCGCCGTTCTTCTTGGCGATAACCACGCCTTCGAACGCCTGCAATCTTTCGCGCGTTCCTTCGACGACTTTCACGCTTACTTTTACGGTGTCGCCTACGTTGAAAGCGGGAACGCTGTCTTTCAGATTCTCTTTTTCGATTGCTTCAATCAAACCTTTCATCGACTTTACCTCCATATTACGAAGCGTTCGTAGCCGTTTTTGCCAGAGGACCGCCCGAAGTCTTTTGCTATTTTATCATATTTGCGCGATCTGCGCAACCGTTTTTATGCGCAAACCGTAAAATATTTTACAGAATTGCGTTTTTTACGCTTCAAACGCGGAAACAATGTGGTTGATGCCTTCTTCCGTCACTTCCATGACGTCAAATCGGATATTTACATCCCCCGCTCGCACCAGAAACGCGCGCGCCATATCGATATAGCGTTTTCTTTTGCGGAAATCCACCGCTTCCGACGGCGTGCCGAATGCATCGCTTTGCCGCGTTTTTACCTCGCAGAAAACCACCGTTTCCCCGTCGCGCGCCACAATGTCCGCTTCTCCGAACGGCGTCCTGTAATTGGTCTTCAATATCTCATAACCCTGCTCTTTGAGATACCTTACTGCCCGTCTTTCTCCGTATTTTCCGAGTGATTTTTTATGAACGTCCTGCGGTGAATTTCGCATAATCCGTACTCCCTGATCGCGTCGCGGTGCATTTTCGTACCGTACCCCTTGTGCTGTGCAAATCCGTATTGCGGATAAATCTTGTCAAACTCGCACATCAGCCTGTCCCGATATACCTTCGCCAGAATACTCGCCGCGCCGATCGAATAGGAAAGCGCGTCCCCTTTGATCAGCGTCTGCTGCGGAAGCGTAATGTCGATTTTGAAATTCCCGTCCACAAACACCACGTCAGGCTCCACCGCCAGACCTTCCACCGCCTGCTTCATACACAGCTTTGTCGCCTGCAAAATATTGATACGGTCGATCGTTTTATTGTCCACTTCGCAGATCTTATAGGCGATCGCCCGCTCTTTGATCAGTTCCGCCAGCCGCTCGCGCTCCCCTTCTTTCAGTTTCTTGCTGTCGTCGATCCCTTCGATCAGATTTTTCTTCTCAAGCGGCAAAATTACCGCCGCACAGACCACCGGCCCCGCAAACGGGCCTCTGCCCACTTCGTCCACACCCGCTATGTACTGCGCGCCAAGCTCCGTCATTTCCCGCTCGTAAAAAAGTTTATCGATCGGGCTGTTCTCTTTCTTCATACGTTTGACCACTCTCCCCTTTGCGGCTCTCCCGCCGCCCGAAATTTCCGCTTTTTTTAACGCGAAAACTTCACAGTTTCAGCTCTTCCGCATTTTCCAGCGTGATCCTGCCCGTCCTGCCTTTGCGGAAATCGTCCAGGATCGCCTTTGCGCCGCGCTCATAATCGAATTCGCCGCCGCGCAGCATAAACCCGCGCCTGCGGCAGACTTCTTCGTACATGGCAAGCGGCGAAGAAAAATCGGTGATCCCGTAACGCTCGCTTAAAAATTGCGGGTACGTTGCCGCAAGTTCGCGCAAAAGTTCCAACGCAATATCGTCGAGATCGAGGATGTCGTCGTTGATACTTCCGATGTACGCGAGATGCTTTGCCAACTCCTGGTTTTCAAACGCGGGCGGCATCGTACCCGGCGTGTCGAGAAGTTCGAACCCCGCACAGCGGATCCACTGTTTACCGCGCGTGACACCCGCCTTATCGCCCGTAACGGCGCGCTTTTCGCCGCTCAGCGCGTTGATGACCGTGCTTTTGCC
>QAKO01000012.1 GCA_003343765.1 Bacillota bacterium
AGATAGATCAGATCCACATCATCTAGATCAACACCGCAATAGCTTTTATCAGCAGACACCTCTGGATTCGTCAGATCCGCCAGTTCCTGCAAAGTAAGTGTAGTCACTTCAATCTTTAATTTATCTACATCACCACTGACAGAGGCAGTACCTTCATACTTCCCTTCTCCTGATAAATTCAAAACCTGCTTTTTGAACCATTCTTTATTATTAATACCACCATTGTACCTGATGGTCTCCAGTGCATTTTCCCTGTCATCTCCGATAAAGTCATAGGTCTGTGCTCTGTCGAATCCGGCATCTCCATCTGTCTTTATCTCCACGCTGGAGGCAGTTACCCTAATATAGCTTCCTGTCTGGTTCTCGACATAACTGTCTTCTATCCGATAATCACCATCTGTGCATAAAGTTGCATAAGATACATAATAATCACCGTTTTCCGTTACCTTAACAAAGTATGCATCTGCAATGGATTGAAAATTATATACCTTGTTAACAGAGTCCCAGACAGCCCATAATTTAGCCGGCTTTGAGTCATGATTCAGCAGATATAAGTTATTATCTACATTTTCACCCGATGCAGCATAGGTCTGTACCGGAGCAGCAGTATTCTCTTTTGCTGAAGACATCGCAGGTGCAGTAGCTGAAGTCTCCGATTTATATGATGGGTCATTGCCGGATGTCGTAGCTACTAAATATGCCTTACTCTCCATACCTTCTGCCTGGTCTGCAGCTTGTGCCTGCACACCGGCTTCTGCCTGGTTTCCTGTTTCCGTCTGCCCACCAGTTTCTGCCTGGTTTCCTGCTTCCGTCTGCCCACCAGTTTCTGCCTGATTTCCTGCTTGTGCCTGTCCACCGGTTTCTGCCTGGCTTCCTGCTTGTGCCTGTCCACCGGTTTCTGCCTGGTTTCCTGTTTCCGTCTGCGCACCAGTTTCTGCCTGGTTTCCTGCTTCTTCCTGCTCTCCTGCTTCGATCTGCACCGAAGATGTCGTCAAGTTCTGTCCGGTCTCCGCCGTCGGGCGATATTCTTCAGGAAGATCTTTACCTTTTACAACAGTTCCCAGATATGTATAAGAATCCGCTGTTGCATTTTTCTGATACATTTCCAGACCAATATAATCATCAACATTAAATTCCGATGTTGAAGAACCTGTGGGCACCGCCATAGAAATATCCAGTCCATAAGTTTTCTTCGTCTCAGCTATCGAACTATTACTCAGGCGGATTTCCAATTGTCCACCACTTCCGCTAATTCTAGAAAATGTCGGAATAATACTTTGTAAATCCCGGTTCAGCTCCGTTGCCTTAACCATCTCCGTATAACGGGCATAGCGGGGCTCCGAAGTAGGCTCATTGTCAGTCAGCTTACGATATGTTGCACCATGAAGCACATAATTATATCTACCGCCAACTCCACGATAAACAAACCGTCCCTTCAGATCCTCGGAACGACTACCATTCTCTATTTCCGTATATGGCGATACTGTAATCAGACCATTGGCTCCAACAATGTCACTTCCCGCATTTGTCGCAAGGCTTGCCATTGCATTCACTCTCTCGAACGGAGACGGCAGTTCTGACAGCTTCCTGCCACTGGCAACCGGTTCTTCTCCGCCTATGAGGTAGCCAATGCTGGCATCTTCTTTTGACGGAACAATCTCCAGAATATGAAAGGTATCTCCGGAAGACACCGTATCATATACTAATTTCTCAATTCCCGGGAGTGTCTTCTCATGCGCCTTTACTTCCATAGAGCCATAGCTCTGGCAGACACCGGCTGCCAAAGCTATGGTAAGAATTCCTGCTATGTACTTTTTTGAATTGCGTTTCCAATTCATGGTCATTTATTATCCTTCCTGTTCCAATAAATTACCAATGCTCGTTTGATCTCTAATTGATGTTCCGATCTAGGATCGCTAAAGGTCAGATACAACATCTTACTGGACTCATTAGGCTGTATCGTAATCTGTAATTCTCCACCTTCTGTTGATATTGTAGATTCATAGACTTTTGTATCCGGATTTATCGGTTCATCCGCTTCTATTTTTGCGTCAAATTTCGTCAATCCAGCACCGTTCGTTGCCAACTGAGACTTTTGATCTACTGTGTTGGTATTTGCAAATCCATACATGTTGATTATTATCGGGCAGGAATATAAGCCGGGATTTTCCCCGTTACCCCAATGCTGTTTTTTATCTTTTATAAGATTAATATCTATGTCTTCTCCCTGATTGATAACCAGATATCTGTTTCCGTTGGGGAAATAAATGTTACATTGAGGGATCAATAATTCTGTTTCCGCTATGATCTTAATCGGCTTACCTTCCTCATTCAGTACAATATTGGACCCGGTCGTCCCTTCCGGCACATCAATATATGCCTGTAGTTCCAGACGGTATTCCGTATTCATGTCAATATTATGCTTTGCCCATACAAATACCTTTTGTCCGGTTGCGGAAGCACTGACTCTTCTTGTAGAGTTCGTCGAGTCATACTGACTGTTGCTGTTTCCATAGCTAAAATCAAAATTAAGTTCTCCATTAGCGTCATAATAATATTTACTGAACCCAACCAGTCTCTTTGATTGTTCATTAATATCCCACGCATGCTTCTCTGCTTCGTCTTTTTCAGCAAAATACTCAGGTGCAAGTCCGTTTTCTCTGTCATTTGCAATGCGCCACTTTACCTGACTCGCATCTCCGGTATAGTTCACTAATTCGCATTCTACTCTTCCGTTCCTGAATAAGACAAACTGATCACTCTGGATATAAGGATTACTCTTCTTCTCCGTTGCCAGCAGATTCGGGATATGGATATCAATAGTCTTATACACGATATTATCTTTATCCAGTTTTATCCATGCTCCTACGGTAACCGTCTCATTCAAATGTGTTTCACATTCCAGAACAATCTGGTACGGATTTTTATCTTTTGTTTCCACAAATTGGTATCCGGAACTGTCACCATCTATTACCCATTCAATAATGGGATATCCATGTGCATAATCCGCCCAGGAGGTCAGACACTCAATAACCGCACAATAACCGATCTTACTATTATCATCGTACTCATAAGTAGTCAGTCTCTCTGCAATCAGTTCCACTGTATACTTTCCTTCGATCTTTGCCACGGTAACATATGCAGTGTCCGACATAGAAGGATCGGCTATGGAAGTACAGGTCACCCTCAGCACTCCGGCGCCCTGTTTTTCTGCAAATCCTGCCGTAAGTAATGCTTTCAGATCAGCAACCGCTCCCGTAGAAGCGATTCCGGTTCCTGACGCAAGTGCAGAACCGTCTTTTCTGGTTACGACCCAGTTGACTCCCTGATCAATGGCTGCCTGTTTTCCTGTCATGGTACAGCTGAATGCCAGTGTTCCGCCGGGCTTTACCTCACCGTCCTTGGGACTGATCACCAGAGAATCAATCTGTTGTGCTTTTACTGTCACCGTAGCCGTTGCCGCTATGGTAGGGTCTGCCACAGAAGTACAGGTCACCTTCAATATATTATCGCCAAAGTTCTCATCATCCGCTACGCTCAGTTTTCCATTTACATTGATGGTGCTCTTACATGCGCTGCCATCCTGCTTGCTGACTGACCATTCCACGCCCTTGGCTTTTGCTTCGGCTACTGCCTCAGAATCACCGGTAAATTCAAATGTAAATACCGCAGTCTGACCTTGTTTCAAATCCGCATGCGTCGGATTGATCTTCAATCCCGTGATCCACATATATGGTTCGCTGTTCTCTTTGGACAGATCATTTCTCAGCTTAATTGTCTCAGCGATGGTATATGTCTTCTCCATATATGCAAAGGTCATATTGAGCACAACCTTCCGGGTTGTCTTGGCTTCGCTGATATCCACATTAAAAGAAGTCACATGTTCAGCCATTAATGCCGGCTTCACATCCTCTGCAGTCAGGTCACCCCAGACAATGGTTTCATTGCCATCGGCATCTGTTGTCACTGAATTTTTAGCTTCATAGAGGTAAATCTGATTGGCAGTATCATAGCCGCTGCCGTCATCTCCCTGCCAGCGGATCATATAGACATTGTCATTGTTATACAGACGAAGCTCGCTGACATTCGTACTATTGATAACATTGCCGGAGGCATCCTGCGCCGGAGTACCATCCAATGCAACCGCTGCACCGGTGCTATCCAAAAACTGGATATCCTTCTCAACATCAATGATCAGATCGATCACCTGGTTTGCAGTCAGCTGTGCCTCTTCCTGCAGTGTCAATTCCTTGCTTCCGCGCAAATAGGAATTATTACCTGCAACGATAAAAGCACCGACAGATCCTGCAACGATCGTCATGATAGCCAAAGATACAATGATCTCTACCAGTGTGAACCCTTTTTGTCCAATACGCATAGGAACCTCCTTACTTCGTCAGAATCTTTCCCGTCCTGCCGACAGTTGTAATCTCTATAGTTCTGGAACCGTTTGTAACAACAATCCGCCTGCAATATTCCTTCTCGTGTCCACCGGCCTCATTCGTATTCTGCTCAAAAGCACCGGATGCCCGGTTAAATACCAGATGCAGACCTTTTTCACCGGGTGTTGCATATGGGGTCTTTCCATCTATTTCAGCTAATGTATACCCTGTTGCCGATGCTCCGTCCTCAAAATATACTTTAATATCGATCGGATCTTTTCCCACGATACGATCTGATACAAGGGTGCCTTTCTGATAGATTTTGGCATGATATTCCTTTCCTTCATAGGTCAGGACACATTCCACATCATTCTGCTCCTTGCCCAGCGTCAGTACTCTGGTTCTTTCGATCGTGGACACGATCTCATCTGCACATTTTTTTACTTTTCTGCCTGTCAACGAAGACGCCGATATCGCCATCACTCCTACCAGAATCGCCATAATCGCGATCACGATAATCAGTTCTACCAGCGAAAAACCTCCGTTATTACTTTTTCTGCCAGTTCTCATATACAATCAGTTCTCCAAGCTTTATATCACTGTTTATGTATGCCTTGCCATCTGAATGGAGATAGCCTTCTCCACCCTTTAAAAACTGTGCTACGGAATACTCTGTCTCAGTTATTCCCGCTTTATTGGAATAAGTCATTACATGTAATACCGCATCACGGTCAGGTTCCACATTGACATTCTGTCCCAGCGTAATATTTCCTCCCGCCAGTATGGTTCCGTGGAAAGTACTGCTCACTTTTACATTTCCGGTAGCAATGATCAGACCACGGAAATTTTCTGCGGAAGTATATTCATAATCTCCCTGAACCACTACTGCTTTATATTCCGAATCCGCACCGGTAAAATATTTTGCACCGGACTTATCTACAATATTAGTGTCAGCTCTTACAACTCCCCAATAGGTCAAAATCTTCCCTTCATTCACCAGATTGGTGTAGGCATTTGCTGTATCAGCAGTCTCTGAAGGCAATAATTGCTCGTAACTGTCTATCATCTTCTTAGACAAAGCCTTAAATTTGCTCTGATCTGCGGTAAGCAGAGCCTGGTATCCCACATTATTTTTATCGGTTCCCAATGTAGAAGGATGAAGCTCTGCGGAATGATCCTCACGACATACCAAATTTCCGGATAAATGCATGATATAAGCTCCGGAGGAGGCTTCACGCACCTTGACCGCCTTGGTATACAGGCTGGCATACGCATCCATTGTTTCTTTATTTACACTATAATAATCCTGATAATACCGTGCCGCATTGGTTCTGCCTTCTTCTGTTGTACTGTCAAAAGCGACATAATAATAAACCAATGTAATTTTGCTGTTAATGCGTTTAAAGTACTTCTGCACATTACTGCTGTTTAACCCATAAGAAGCCAGTGTATTTCCGTTCAATGCCGCACAAGGCACATCAAATACAACTTCCCTCACACCGTCTCTTACTTTTTTATTTGACTGGTCCCAAATCAGATCATAATACTGTTCCTTCGTCACTGGATTACTGGATCCTCCCAGAACAGACTTGCCGGAAGCATCCAATGCAATACACTGTGCCGGGATCAGATATGCCAGCTGATCACTCTTCACAGCTATGGACTGCCCCATCATAATGTCTTTCACGCCGGTATTCAGAGCTGCATCTTCTCCGGACAGACCGGACTTCGCCGTGTTCAATGAAATATAGGAATTTCCCGCCAGTGTCAGATTGCGAAGTTCATTCAGATATATCTCCGTATCTGTTCCATTCACGATCACTGCACTGTTATCCGCATTATTGCGTCCCGTACCAAATCCAATATATTGACCGGTATATTCTCCGTCTATCAGTGTTCCGGCTTTAAAACTATTCCGCTGACCATCCATCCTCAGATCTCCGGCTACATAAATACTATTACCGGCAAAATCAATTTTCCCCACGCTTGCCGTGTTATTACCGCCGCCGTGCATCCGTATGGTTCCTGCCCATAGTTCTCCGTATTGGTCACTTGTCAGAGTGGCTCCTCTTCCCAGATACAGATCCTTCGCCACTACCATTCGTTTATCTGCATTTTCATTGCCTGCGGTTTCCTGTAAATTCACCGTTACCCCGGTACCATTTTCGGTATCCGCTTCTTCACTTCCAATAATAAGCCTGTCAGCGTAAAAGCTTCCACCGATGGTATTATTGCTCAAATTCATAGGCGCATCGGGAATGACCTGAATATTGTTCTGTGCGACCATGGAAATTCCGGTGATGGACGGAAGTGTTACTGCCTGTGCAAATTCCATATCCGGAAGTTTGACTCTCAGATCTGTCTGGATCACAGAGACATACCCTGCATCATCCGTATAAGTAACTTTCAAATTACAAAAGGACAGACCATCTGTATACAGCTTCAGATCTCCTTTAGGGATTCCACTCCAGGAAGCATCTCCTTCCTTCTCCTGAATGAGATTACCGGAAGCATCCTGATAGACACGATAAGTATCTGTTCCTCTGACAGCCTCAAGCACTGTGTTCTGTGCCAACGCTGTATCAGCACTGATATAGTTATACAGCTTGGTCAGATCATATACCGTAGTATCATCCGCCTTATAATATTCCTGCATACTACTTAAAAAGTAATATCTCATTTTAGAATTCTTCTGCTCTTCGGATGTCGATTCAAAGCTCTCCAGTACCTTCGTGTAGGCTCCTGATACAGAGGTTGAAATCTGTCCTTCCATCCCCATCCGGATCTCGTCCAGCACAGTCTCCGCAGAATAAAAGTTATCCTTTGCCTTCAGGTTGTTGGCCTTCATCTGATAATTTAACAGAGACATATACATCAAAACACTGGCTAAAATGCCAATAAAGGCCATAGCTATGATCACAACGACCA
>QAKO01000072.1 GCA_003343765.1 Bacillota bacterium
ACTTTTATCTTCATGTTTTCCCTCCTGTCGTTTCACACCCGACGGCAAGCTCAGAAGAATTTCAAAACCTTCGTCTTTTTCGCTCGAAAAATGAATCATCCCGCCCAGAGACTCCGCCTTGGCACGCATTCCCGAAAGTCCGAAGCCCTCTTTGAAAGTTTTCATGTCCGCACCCGTACCGTTGTCCGATAAGAGAAACTCCACATAATTCCCCTTATCTTTGAGTTCGAACAAAAATGCCGTACTGTTGCCGTGACGTATCCCGTTCGCGATCCCTTCGCGGAGCGTGTTTGCAAGAAATCTTTCCGCTTCGTCGTTCAGTTTTATATCATCGATCTTGCTTCGGATGGTCAGACCCGTTCCGTCCGCCGTCTCTTCCAGAATCCCTTCCAGGTATTCTTTGAGCGTCGTATTTTCGTGCCGACCCGATAACAGATGTACCGACATCCGCATCTGTTCCAGACAAGTCTTTGCCTGCAGATTTGCCGCCGAAATACGCCTTTTCGCCTCTTCCGGATCTTTATCCACCAGCAATTTTGCCGCTTCCGTCTGCATGATCACCGTCGTCAGCGAATGTCCCGCCGTATCATGGATCTCTTTGGAAATACGGTTGCGCTCTTCGATCACCGTCGCTTCTTCCAGCTTGTCATACGCGCGCAACAGTTCGTTCCGGCTTTCCTCCAATTCGCGCATATTTGCTTCGATTTGTCTGTTTTTCCGCGATACGGTCATCGCAAATCCGAACATAATGAAATGCAGCGTCAGCACGATCAGCGCTACAAAATACCGCGAAGTAATATCGAACGCCGTCGCAAATTCATGATTGATCCCCGCCCCAACGCCGTAAATAACCGTATAAATAACAAGGTTGCAGGCAAACATGATACCCGAATCGCGCAAAGTTGGAGACGAAAGATAAAATTCGGTAAAAACGCTCAGATAGCAAAGATAGCTGAGATAACTATAGGAATTGCTGCTGACGATCGATTCGTCGTTCCAGCCTGAAAATACCGTAAACAGAGCCAAAAAAACGCTGTCGATCACGTACCAGGCGATCTTCTGACGGAATGAACGCATCACAAAAATCTTGATACACATGGAAAGCAACAGCACAAGCGCCGTCGGTACAGTCAACAATGCAGGCGTGAAGCCCTGGCTCACCAGAGGCACGACCACCGCAACACAGGATACCAAAAGGATCCCCAGCGCGATCAGACGCAGCCAGTTCATAAAACCGACCGCTGTCATGATTTTTGAAAAACGGTCGCTCTTATTCGACTTTTCACCCGGCGTCGGGGTAACATCGGCCTGCGTTCCGTCAGCGCCGTGCCGATCTTCGGAAGGGCGCGTCATTCGTTGAGATACGCCTGCGCCTTTTCCAGACGTTCCAGACAGCGTTCCTTGCCCAAAAGCTCCGCCATCTCGCTCGCACCGCCGGGCGTATTTTCCTTACCCGTCAGCGCAACACGCACGCACCAAAGCACTTGTCCGTTTTTCATTCCGAGACTCTGCGCCAATTCCACCAACGCCGCATACAGTGCAGAATTTTCATAGTTCTGCATCTGCGCCAGCACTTTCTCCGCCGCAGGCAAAACCGTTTTTGCCACTTCCGCATCCGATTTCATCTTCTTATTGAAATACAGTGCCGGATCAAATTTCTCATACTCTTCCAAAAAATCGATCTTGGAAGGTATATCTTCCAACACTTCCACGCGCGGTTTGAGAATTTTCAAAAGCTTTTCGTCCGAATATTTGCCGTATGCCTTGCTCTTTTTCAGGAAAGGCATCGCCAGCGCCGCAAATTTTTCATCGCTCATCTCACGGATATATTCTCCCGAAAGCCAGCGCAGTTTCGGTTCGTCAAAGATCGCGGGACTCTTGTTCAGTCCGGAAAGAGAAAAATTCTCTTCCAGTTCCTGCAGGCTCATTTTTTCCTGATTGCTCTTCGGACTCCATCCCAACAGCGCTATATAATTGATGATCGCTTCCTTGATGTATCCCTTATTGACAAGATCCTGATAACTTGCATCGCCGTTGCGCTTGGAAAGTTTTTCGTGCGCATTTTTCATGATAGGCGGCAAATGAATGTATACCGGACGCTCCCAGCCGAATGCGTCGTACATCAGATTGTATTTCGGCGTACTCGAAAGATATTCGCTGCCTCGGATCACGTGCGTGATCCCCATCAGGTGATCGTCGATCACGTTCGCAAAGTTATACGTAGGCATTCCGTCGCTCTTCAATAAAATTCCGTCTTCGATCTCTTTGAAGTCCACCGTTACCGTGCCGTATACCATATCTTCATAGGTGCCGCTCCCCTCTTCCGGAACGTTCTGACGGATCACGTACGGTACGCCCGCCGCCAGTTTTTCTTCCACTTCCTCTTTGGACAAATGCAGGCAATGCTTGTCATACCTTCCCACACCGTTTTCGTCTTTCAGGCTTTCCAGACGCTCTTTATCACAAAAACAATAATACGCCCCGCCCAATTCTACTAATTTTTTCGCGTATTCTTTATAGATCGCCGCACGCTCGCTCTGAATATAAGGGCCGTAATCTCCCCCGATATCCGGGCCTTCGTCATAGCGGATCCCCGCATCTTTGAGAGTATCGTATATGATCTGTACGGCATCTTCCACATAACGCTTGCTGTCCGTATCTTCCAGACGCAGAATAAATTTCCCGCCCTGTTTCTTCGCGTACAGGTATCCGTACAATGCCGTACGCAAATTTCCGATGTGCATATACCCCGTAGGGCTCGGCGCAAATCTTGTTCTCACTTCTTTCATCGTCGTTAACTCCTGAATGTCTGTTTTTGCCTGCTGTTTGCAGACTCTGTATCTCTTGTCACTCTGTTCGCCGCATCAGCGAAATTTTTCTATACGGTTTTGCAAATAATAACTGTATGTACCCTTTTTGGTATAGATCACGCTCTCCCGCAAAAATACGCCGTGCATACGGCATACCTTTCCGATCCGCTCCAACGCCGCATCGTCTTCCTTCGAAGGAGTACAGTCCCCGCTCGGATGATTGTGTGCTACGATCAGACTTACAGGCTGTACTTCCGTCAGGATACAGCTCAATAAATTATCGTCTATATCCACCTTGGAACCGTCCGCACACGTAACGCTCTTGGTACAGATCAGCACGTTTTCAGAATTCGTCATGTATAAGTCCAGCCTTTCATAACAAAGCCCTTCAAAGCGGCTCCCGATAAAATCCGCTACTTCTCCGTAATTGTAGAGCCGCGTGAATGTCTGTGCGCTGTCGCTCACTCTCCGAAAGATATTCCCCAGCAAATACAACTGCTCCGCCGTCTTTTTGCCGATCCCCGAAACAAGGCTCAGCATACGCGGCGTCGCATGAAATACTCCGTACATATCCCCGAAGCAGTCCAGCAACTGATGTGCGATCGGATTCGTATTCTTGCGCGTGATGAAGTTATACAACAACGTTTCCAACAGCTCACAATCTGTAAACGACTCACCGTGTTCGTACAGCCGTCCGTACATGCGCTCCCTGTGTCCTTCGTGCATTTTCCCGTTTTCACCCGTTTATTTTCTTTTATTTTAACACATTTACCCTCGTTTGTACAGAGTTTTTATGTTTCCGCGGTGCGCATTTTTCCGTTTAGGAAAAAATGCGCACCGCTTTCTCCGTTTTTCAGAAAAACTTGCATTCTTTTACAGAAAAAAATTCTTCAGCTACCGACCGACGACGACTTTGTACCTTTCTTTTACAAGCGCTGCATTTTCGTCTTTCATGAAAGATCCGATGCCGATAAAACCGAAGGCGTTTGTCAACGGACAACGGGAGGCATCGGCGCTGCAAATGCGGCGCCGATGCCGAAAAATAAACCGCTCTGCGCGGAAATCGGGCGGAACGGCTCAGCCGTTCCGCCCGAAAGGAGGGAGAATGATTTATTTTTCGTCGAGATCGAGATACGTTACGGGATCAATGCTTTCTCCGTTTTCAAAAACACCGAAATGCAGGTGCGGGCCTTCATTGTATTCGTTGCCCATGGTATCGGCTTCGGCAGATACCGTCCCGATCACATCGCCCTGGCTGACCGTATCGCCAACCTTAAGATTGGAAGACACGTCAATGGACGCATACTCAGTCTTGAGTCCGTTCCCGTGATCGATGACCACCTTTCCGCCTTCCAAAAGCGTATCGGTCACACTTTCGATCTTCCCTGCATACGCCGCCGTAACCTGCGTTCCGGCATCCGCTTTAAAATCGACGCCCTGATGCAGATTGTAACGGTTCAGCGTGGAGTTAAACCAGAAAGTATAAGTCGTTGCTACGGTGCCGTCGGAAACGGGCATGGAGAACACTACTTCCGTGTCACTGGGTTCATCCGGCTCATTCGGCTCGTCCACGTCGTCATCATCGTCATCTCCGTCATCGGGATCCTCCGGCTGTTCCAGACCCGGATCCAGCGGATCATCCACAGGTGAACCCTGCGTTGCAAATACGACCGTCAGCACGATCGCCGCCGCCACGATCAGCGCGCACGCCGATACGAGCACATAGTAAAGATTCCTGCGTTTGATTTTTACGGGCGACGATTCGCCCTGCTTCTTTTCTTGCATGATTGCCTCCGAAATAATTTTGATATTTGAATTTTTGACTCTTTTCCGATCTTTATACATCGATTGCGTAAAAATTTATGAAAAATTTTTTTAGTTTTTTAAATCAATATCCTCCGAAAATAAGAGGAGATCCGATATTGGCAGACGAATCGCGCACCGCAATATGCAGATTGATTTTTTTTCCTTCCAACACGACCCCGCCGCCCAGACACGGCGAATAATAATAGTAATCCGTCACATCCTGCACGGTGCGCACGATCAAAAGCTCCGCCCGATACTTTTCTGCCTGCGCGAACGCTTCCTCTGCATCTTCATAACGCGCGCTTTCACCCGTCAGGGATGCAATGCTCCATTTCACGGCAAGCGCTTCGGATGCGTCTGCCAATACGATCTGCGCCTGCGAACTTTCGCTCTGCGAATAAAATGTATAGCTCTCGGCTCCGTCAAACAGCAATCCCTTGTCCATAAGCTGCGGCACAAACAGCAAAGCCAGCGACATTGCCATAGCTCCCATCACCGTAAACCATCTCCCCCGCATAATAAGATCTCCTTTTTCCTTCAGAAAAGCATCAAATATTTTGCCTGTCATCTTACGCTTTTTGCAAACACCGCGCAAAACTTTCTTTTCGCGCCGCCGCAATTTTTACGAGAAAGTTATTGCCCGTTTTTTTCAGATTATACATATTCCGAAATCCCGATTTGGGCATCAGCTGTTTTTTCTGTGAAATCTGCCGACAAAAATATTTTTCATCGGCAGATTTCACGGCATACATTGTAACATTCCGACAGCTCAAATATTTAAATAAATTGTTTGGGATTTTGCATTGCTATCATTTATTCGGCACGAAGGCTGCTTCCACTTTAAATCGCAAAACCTGCTCGCTCCATAACCTCTGTTTACGGCATAATCTTTGTTTGCACCCAATGAAATTTTGATCCGTACACCTATCCTCCGGCATAGGCGGTGGGTTTCTTTTAATGCCAAAAAAGCCGCGGGAAGCAAAAAGTTGCTTCCCGCGGCTTTTGGGTTCCAAATAAATATCCACCGGCTAAGCCGGTGGTTTTTCATTTTCGGGCTGTTAGCCCTATACTACCAGCAGCGCGCAAGCCGCGCTTATGACGACCTGGCAGTCATGCGATTGTTACTTGCTACCCGTAAACGGGCCTTTCTTGTGCTTATTTTCCTTCACCTATGGCTTTGCCCCTCTTTCATTTTTTCCTTATTTTTTTACTTTCCTGTTTACTTTTCTATCCTTGCTTTTTCTTCTTTTTTTGCTTTTTTCTTATTCCATTCTCTTCTGCTCTTTTTTTTGTTCATCGGCAAAGCCTCTCTTGAACCCGCGGACTATCCGCGGGTTTTACTATACAACAAAGCGGAGGCAGATATGATCTGCCTCCGCAAAAATTTTCTAAAAAATATTTATTGTTTTCCCTTTTTCCCGAGAGGGATATGTGCGCACGCATTGACGGAAAGATCGGCAAAATCGCGTGCATTGTAACGGACAAGCCCTTCCGCGGCGATCATTGCCGCGTTATCGGTACAATACTTCTTTTCCGGCAATACCGCACGGAATCCGTTTTCCTCGCAAAGTTGGACAAGTTTCGCGCGCAGATAACCGTTGGCGATCACGCCGCCGCCTGCAGCGATGGTCTTGCACCCGTATTCCTTTGCCGCCGCAACGGCACGCTCAGCAAGAACGTCGCAAGCCGCACACTGAAAGGACGCCGCCACATCCGCACGATTGTATTCTTCCTTTTTCTGTTCTTTTGTGTGACAATAATTGATGACAGCCGTTTTGAGTCCGCTGTACGAAAAATCGTAGCCGTTTCCCTTGAACATTTTCGGAAATGCAATGCAAGGCTTCCCCTGCGCCGCAAGTTTTTCAATGTTCGGCCCGCCCGGATACGGAAGTCCCAATACGCGCGCCGCCTTGTCAAACGCTTCGCCCGCGGCATCGTCGCGCGTCGATCCGAGGATCTCAAATTCGGTAAAACTCTTTGTATATAAAACAGCCGTATGCCCGCCGCTCGCAAGAAGCGTGATAAAAGGCGGTTTCAGCAAAGGATCCGTCAGATACGCCGCCGCCATATGCCCGCGGATATGATTGACCGCCAGAAGCGGTATGTTCAGCGAATACGCAAACGATTTTGCAAACGACAAACCAACCAGCAAAGCACCCAAAAGCCCCGCACCGTATGTAACGGCAACCGCATCCAGTTCTTCTTTCCTGACGTTTGCTTCTTCCAGCGCCGAATGTACGGCGGTACTGATCGCGTCTGTGTGTGCGCGCGATGCGATTTCCGGCACGACGCCGCCGTACTTCGCCTGCTCCGCCGCCGAAGATAAAATCACGCTGGACAAAAGGTGCCTGCCGCGCACTACCGCAGCGGCCGTTTCGTCACACGAACTCTCTATGCCGAGCAGCAACGGCTCTTCTTTCATATTCAATTCGGAAAAACGCGATCTGTAATCCATAAACACCCTTCTTTTCTATTCCGCACATATGTGTGTGCGTTCATACGATTTGTTTACACCCTGCAAGCGGCACTTATCCGTTTCCTATGCATTCTCTCACATATGTTATACCTTAAATTCAGGATAACGTATGCTTATTTTTTCGACGATTTTTCTTTTTTCGGGAATCTGTTTTTTGGCAGACGGTCATAAACCACTACCCTGTCGCTGCCTTGGAAAATTTCATCAAAGGCCGGTTTATAAAGAGTTGCAATCGCTTCGGAAATATACACCTTTCCGGAAAAACCGGATTTGAAGAATTCTTCCAAAAAACCGAAATCCAATACCGCATCCGTGATCTTTTCCTTGCGGAACGTGATCCCTGTTGCCGTTCGCGTATCGCACACATCCAGTTCGTTTTCATCCACCGAACGCAAAAGCACCATCGCAGGAATATACACTTCCCCGCTTTCCGTCGTAAATTTTGCAGGCAAAAAACCTTTGCCGCGACGGTACTCGTCGTAAATACACACCACGACAGCCCCGATTTTACCGACCTGCACTTTGCAAGGCAATCCCGCCTTCCTATAATGCAGAACATCCTCGCTTATCCCGTACTTTTCAAACAGCACAAACTGCGGCAGTACCGCCAGTAAAACGCCGAATACCATGCAAACCACGGCAAGTGCCAAAATTTCCGTCCAGAATATTGCAAGAATACCCAATACCACAAAAATGCATCCCAGAACCAGAAAGAAAATACTGTTCGGTTTTCTGCGGTACGTCTTAAAATACTTTTTCATCTTCCTTTTCTCCAAGACAAAATTTTCAGCAAAAGCTGAGCGGTCCAAACCTATGCCGAACGTTCCAATCCCGATCATCCTTGCAGTTTAAAAGTTTTCCAACATTTTTATGCCGTCGCCTGCGCCATTTAAAAAACTGTTCCTGCCTCTTTAAAACGAAAAGGGCGTTCCCGCCCTTTTCGTTTTCACAGCTTTCCGCGGCTTACTTTCAAGAAATTTGCCGCCGTTTATACTGAGTTTTAACAATATCACACACAAACGTTAGCAGAAAACATCAGCTCTTTTTCAGATAATCGATGATGAAGGGCTGAATATCTCCGTCCATGACCGCCTGAATATTGCCCGTTTCATAACCCGTACGATGATCTTTGACCAGCGTATAAGGGCAGAAAACATAGCTTCGGATCTGGCTGCCCCACTCAATTTTCTTGATTTCGCCCTTGATGCTCTGTTCGTTGGCAATGCGTTCGCTCTCTTTCAGTTCGATGAGTTTACTGCGGAGCATCTTCATCGCCATTTCACGGTTCTGGATCTGCGAACGCTCGTTCTGACAAGATACCACGATACCCGTCGGAATGTGCTGGATGCGGATCGCCGACTCCGTCTTGTTGATGTGCTGTCCGCCCGCACCCGAAGAACGGAATGTGGTAACTTTCAGATCTTCACTGCGGATCTCCACATCCCCGTCGTCCTCGATCTCCGGCATCACTTCCAGCGAAGCAAAGGACGTATGCCTGCGCTTGTTCGCGTCAAACGGAGATATGCGCACCAGCCTGTGCACGCCCTTTTCCGCTTTCAGATACCCGTATGCATTTTCACCTTCGATCTTGAAATCTACGCTCTTGATCCCCGCTTCATCGCCGTCCAAACGATCCAGCTCTGTTACCTTGAATCCGTTGCGCTCCGCATAACGCGTATACATGCGGTACAGCATGGAAACCCAATCGCAGCTCTCCGTGCCGCCCGCACCAGAATGCAGCGTCAAAAGAGCATTGTTTGCATCGTATTTTCCGCGCAAAAGCGTGCGGATTCGCATTTCTTCCAGATCTTCTTCCACTGTATGAAGAAGAGAGTCCAGCTCGGGAACAAGCTCCTCTTCCTCCGTCTCTTCGATCAGATCTATGACCGAATTTACCTCTTCCAACGCCTTTTTCCCTTTTTCATAGGCATTGATCCTACTCTCCACCGAAGAAATTTCCCTGCCCAGTTTGGCGGATTTTTCAAGATCCTGCCAGATTTCCGGCTTCTCCTGCTCCGCTTTCAGCTCGGCAAGCTTTTTCACAAGTATATCGATATCCAGCGCCTCTTTCGTCTCCTGCAATGTATCCGAAAGCGCTTTCGCACGCAATCTGTAATCGTCCGCTTTAAACATATACACCTCTTCCTTTATCTTGTCGATTATACCATATATCGGAAGAATTTGTCAATCATTGTCGCCTTGCGCCTGCTTTTCTGACCCCGAAAGATAAGAAATCCCGTCGAAAAGCTCTCCGCGATCGAAACGTCACAGTGTGTTTCGCCTCCCACGCGGCCAATATACCGAAAAATTCAGCCGATCAAAAAGCCGCCGCAGCGGGCTTGCCCGCTGCGGCGGCTTTCTTCACTCGGTCTGCAAGAATCCCACGGCTTTACGCATATCCGTACGCCTTTAAATTCCGTCAGCACCGTAAAATTTACTCTTTGGTGTATTTAGTCCGAAAACCTCGGTTGGTCTTGGGACGAAGATCGTTCGGAAAATATGTATCCGTTTTAAGATCGAGTACGATCTCCTGCAGTTTATTTACAATAAAATAACAGTTTTCAAGATCGTAAAGCACTGCCGCACTCTCTTTCCCCTTAATATAAATATCGCCGACTTTACAAATTCTGTCTATCAATCCGACTTTCAGGTTCACAGACGTGATATCGGCATAGTAGATGTTTTTAAAATCAATGCCGACAATTCCAGATTTGACAACGATCCGTTTATCGGTAAACGCATATTCCAGATTCTTGTGCTGGCGGTTTGCCGTAATCACGTGCGAAATCCAGATCCACACCGGCAACAGGTGAAAAAGAAAAAACACGCACATACCGATAATGACCGGAGTGGGAAGTTCCGGCCCCATCATACATAAAACTGTTATAAATCCGCCGTCAAACAGGAGCCAGATCAGAGCGATCGGAAGCATTTTCAGAATCTTATTGAGAATAAACGCCGATTTTTTCGGCTTTCCGCGCCATAAGACCTGTTCCCCCTCTGCGAGAATACAATCAATCTCCCGATAATCTTTGCTTTCGTCAATCTTGAAAAAATTTTCATTCAGTCCGGACATATTTTAAATCCTTTTAAATTATTCCTTTGCTCATGCAAGAAGTTATAAATCTCAGAAAAATTTTATCACTAATCTTTCCGAATGTCAATAAAATTTTTAAAAAGCGCCCCCGTCTGGGAGCGCTTTTAACAAGACGTGATCTGTCTTTATGCATTTTTACCGCAGCAGTTCTTGTATTTTTTGCCGCTGCCGCAAGGGCAGGGATCGTTACGGCCCGGAGTCTTTTGCGTATGCATGGCAGGCTTGGAAGCACCTTCGGGCGAATTCGTCGTGAGCTGCTGATTTTCCGTAACGGCTTTGGGTGCCTCGATGGGCTGAACCATCGGGCGGCTGACTTCAATGCGGACTTTCAAAAGCATTGCGATCGTATTGCTGCGGATGCGTTCGGTCATTTCGTCAAACATCTCGTAGCCTTCCTGTTTATAGGAAATAACGGGGTCGACGTTTCCGTACGCGCGCAGGCCGATACCTTTGCGCAGCTGATCCATTGCGTCGATCTGATCGATCCAGTTTCTGTCCACGTTCATCAGAAGGAATCTGCGTTCGACGTCCGAATAATCGATGCCGAGTTCTTCTTTCACTTCGACGATCTTCTGTTCATACGCCTTTTCGGTCGCTTTTGTTATCTTATCGAGAGCCGTATCCACGTCCCAACGATTGAGTTTTTCCTGCGTTATAAAGTTGCTACCTTCGGGCAGCAGGCGGTTTTCCAACGCACGGTTGAGTACGGCCGCATCCCATTTTTCGGGCATTTCGTCGATGTTGACCGCTTCGGATACAACTTTGCGTACGAAATCGGGGATAAACTTGACAACCTGTCCGTGAACGTCTTCGCCTTTGAGAACTTTCATGCGTTCCGCATACATGACTTCACGCTGTTTGTTCATGACGTCGTCGTACTGCAAGACGTTTTTACGGATACCGAAGTTTCTGCCCTCGATCGCTTTCTGCGCATTTTCAATACCGCGCGAAAGCATACGCGACTGCAGACAGGTATCTTCGTCCTTACAGAACACGCTGTAGATCTTTTTCAAGCGGTCGCCGCCGAAACGTTTGATGAGATCGTCTTCCAGTGAGATAAAGAATATGGATTCACCCGGGTCGCCCTGACGTCCGCTACGTCCGCGCAACTGGTTGTCGATACGTCTGGATTCATGACGCTCGGTACCCAGAATACACAGGCCGCCCGCCTTGACAACTTCTACTTTTTCCGCGTCCGTTTCCGCCTTGTACTTCGCATACAGTTCATCGTACATGGCGCGGTACTTTTTGCGCTGTTCTTCCGCTTCGCCTTCCAATTCCGCATACGACGTCGCAAGCTCGATCATTTCATGCTCCACGCCCTCTTCGCGCATACGCTTTTTAGCAAGGTATTCGGGGTTGCCGCCGAGCAGAATATCCGTACCACGGCCTGCCATGTTCGTTGCAATCGTTACCGCGCCCAAACGTCCGGCCTGTGCCACGATTTCCGCTTCACGTTCATGGTTTTTCGCGTTCAGAATGTTATGTTTAATGCCGTTTTTACGCAGCATCTTCGCGATCTCTTCACTCTTTTCGACCGTCGCCGTACCGATCAGGATAGGCTGACCTTTTTCATGCCGATCGGTGATCTCTTTTAAAAGCGCACGCTTCTTTCCGTCCACCGTGGAATAAACCGCATCCGGCATATCCTTACGAACCACGGGACGGTTGGTCGGAATCTCCAGAACGTCCAGCGAATAAATGGTGCGGAATTCGCCTTCTTCCGTTTTCGCCGTACCGGTCATGCCCGACAGTTTTTTGTAAAGACGGAAGAAATTCTGGAACGTGATCGTCGCATACGTCTTGTTCTCGTTGCGGACTTTTACGCCTTCCTTTGCTTCGATCGCCTGATGCAGGCCGTCCGAATAACGGCGCCCGATCATCAGTCGGCCGGTAAATTCATCGACGATGATAACTTCGTCATCGTTCACGATGTAATCTTCGTCGCGATGGAACAGCTTGTGCGCCTTGAGCGCCTGCTGAATATGATGGTTGAGCGACGCATTCTCGATGTCGCCCAGGTTTTCGATATTAAAGAAACGTTCCGCTTTCGCCGCGCCCTTTTCCGTGATCTGCACGGTACGGTCTTTACGGTCGATCACATAGTCCCAGTCGCCGTATTTCGCGCCTTTGGCAATGTCATCGTAATCACCGTACTTGGATTCCTCTTCCGGCTCTTCCTCTTCCGCCGCCTTCTTGCGCTTCTTTTTGGAGTCCTTGTCCTCCTCGCCCTGCGTTCCCTCGTCGTCAAAACCGCCTTCGAGCGTGCGCACGAATTTATCTACGCGCTCATACAATTCGCTGGATTTGTCGCCTTTACCCGAAATAATGAGCGGCGTTCTCGCTTCGTCGATAAGAATGGAGTCCACTTCGTCGACGATCGCGAAATCCAGATCGCGCTGTACCATGCGTTTGAGATCCGTTTTCAGATTATCGCGCAGATAATCGAACCCGAGTTCGTTGTTGGTCGCATAGGTGATGTCGCAGTTGTAAGCGACCTGCTTCTGCGCATCGTCCATGCCCGGCACGACAACGCCGACCGTGAGACCTAAGAACTTATGAACTTTTCCCATCCATTCCGCGTCACGCTTTGCCAGATAATCGTTGACCGTTACGATATGCACGCCCTTGCCTGCCAATGCGTTGAGATAGGCAGGAAGCGTTGCGACCAACGTTTTACCTTCACCTGTCTTCATTTCTGCGATACGGCCCTGATGCAGACAGATACCGCCGATAATCTGGACATGATAATGTTTGAGTTTGAGAACGCGCCATGCCGCTTCGCGCACGACCGCAAACGCATCGTACAGAATGTCGTCCAGCGTTTCGCCCGCTTTGAGACGGTCTTTGAGCAAATTCGTCTGGCTGCGAAGCTGTGCGTCGGACATCACCGCATATTTTTGTTCAAGCGATTCGACGCGGCTCGCCATTTTATCCAGTTTTTTCAGACTGCGACGCCCGTCGCTGTTGAATATATAGTTTATAAGTCCCATAAACTGCTCCCCTGCGCCGCGGCGCGGAATGAGCCGCGGCTATAAAATATCTTAAAACAACCGGTGATCCGCACAAAAAACGCGATACCACCGCACACTGTTCTTATTTTACACTATTTTCCCAAAAATGTAAAAGATTTTTGAACGGCTTTTGACAATTTGGCGCATTTTTACGCTATTTTTCACTTTTCGGGCCTTCAAATATTTTGACTCCGCTCCGGCACGCTTGCGACCGTAAGCACGTACACGCGGAGCGCTCCCGCGCGCAAAATTGCTTTCGCCGCCACGGACGCCGTTGCGCCCGTGGTCATCACGTCGTCTATAAGCACGATATTTTTGCCGCGGCAAACCGCCCGTTCATGCACGCGAATACTCCCTTGCAGATTTTTTGCCCGCTCTGCGGCGGATAAATCTTTCTGTTCTGCGGTCTCGCGCGTCTTGACAAGAAGTTCTCTTTCCAGCGGGATCCCACACCTTTGAGACAAAACATTTGCCAAAAGTTCCGCCTGATTGTATCCGCGCGCCTTTTCCGCACTCTGTGTCATCGGCACAAAGGCGAGCATATCCACACCCCGAAACTGTGAAAGAAGAATCGGGAACATCCTGTCCGCAAATGCATCCGCAAGATACTTTTCGCCCGTCTTGAACTCCTTGATGAGCCGTACGATTTCCCCGCTGTACACGAACGCGCTGCGCGCGGTAGTAAAATCGGGCATATGCGCTTTACATTCCGGACATACGGGATAATCGTCCGCGATCGCCCTGCCGCACTTATCGCAGATATACCCCGCATTGAACGGAAGGGAATCGAGGCACCGTTCGCAAAAATATTTATCCGAAAACAATTCCGCTCCGCAACACACGCAGGCAATGTTCTCCCCGGACACGAGCCGCACGGCACGCTTTGCCATTTCCGCAACCAACCCTTTCATGTTCATTCTCCCTCTTAATACGCAAAAAGGGCGTACGCCGCCCTTTTTCTGCGCCGAAAGGCGCAAATATTATCTGAGATATTCAGCCAGTTTTTCAGCCATGTCCGTCTTTTCCCACGAGAATTCTTCCCTGCCAAAATGCCCGTAGGCCGCCGTCTTTTTGAAAATAGGTTTACGCAGCCCGAGTTTGCGGATAATCGCAAGCGGACGCAGGTCAAAATTTTCGCGCACGATCTGCGCCAGTTTTTCGTCCGTGACTTTGCCCGTCCCGTAAGTGTTGACAAACACCGACACGGGATTGGCTACACCGATCGCATAGGCAAGCTGCAGCTCGCATTCGTCTGCCAGATGCGCCGCCACGATATTCTTGCAGATATAGCGCGCCATATACGCCGCACTGCGGTCCACTTTCGTGCTGTCTTTGCCCGAAAACGCCCCGCCGCCGTGCGCACACCTGCCGCCGTAAGTATCCACAATGATCTTGCGGCCTGTCAGCCCGCTGTCGCCTTCCGGTCCGCCGATCTCAAACCTGCCCGTCGGATTGATAAAATATTTCGTATCTTTATCCAAAAGTTTTGCGTCCACAACCTCGTCGATCACATACTTGCGGATATCCTGTTTCAGCTGTTCCTGCGAAATATGCTCGTCATGCTGCGCCGAAACAACGATCGTATCCACGCGTATGGGTTTCTTGTCCTCATATTCCACGGTTACCTGCGTCTTTCCGTCCGGGCGCAGATACGGCAAAAGCCCGCTCTTTCGCACTTCGGCAAGCCGCATCGCCAGCTTCTGCGACAGTACCGCCGTAAGCGACATCAGTTCGGGCGTCTCGTTCACCGCATACCCGAACATCATTCCCTGGTCACCCGCGCCGATCTGATCCGCTTCATCGCCGCCCGCTTTCTTCTCCAGAGAATTATCCACCCCCAGCGCAATATCCGCACTCTGTCCGTGGATCGCCGTAATGACCGCCAGCGAATTATAGGAAAATCCCTGACCGTGCGTGTACCCGATCTCTTTGACCGTATCGCGCACGATTTTGGATATATCGACATAACAGCTTGTGGACAGTTCGCCCATCACAAGAACCATACCCGTCGTCGCGCAGCATTCAATCGCCACACGGGAATTTTCGTCCTTCGTCAGAACTGCATCCAGAACTGCGTCCGAGATCTGGTCGCAGACTTTATCGGGATGTCCTTCGGTTACGCTTTCGCTTGTAAAAAAGTATTTCATGTTCCGTCTCCCAAAATTCTTTCCGCCGTAAACGGCGGACAAAGCGCGGTCTCCCCGCGCTCTCAGATTGTCGTTTTTCAGCTATTATTATAGTATGAAACGCACAACTTGTCAATAATTTCCCCGCTGCGCATAACAATGCTTTTCAAACACCGAAAAATATGATACAATTTTCCCATGGAAACAAAATGCAAGCTCTGCCCCGCAGAATGCGGGGCAGACAGATCACATGAATGCGGCGCCTGCGGTGCGGACAGCACAGTACGCGTCGCCAAATACGGTCTGCACCCTTTCGAGGAACCGTGTATTTCCGGAAAAAAAGGTTCGGGCACCGTCTTTTTCAGCGGATGCGCCCTGCGGTGCGTGTTCTGCCAGAATCACGAAATCTCCCGCGCCAACACGGGTGAACCCTGCGACACACACTCCCTTGTCCGCATTTTCCGCGAACTGGAAGACATGGGCGCCGAAAACATCAATCTCGTGACCGCCTCCCACTACGTTCCGCAGATTTTGCAGGCTTTCAAGGAATACAGACCGAAAATTCCCGTCGTCTACAATACCCATTCTTACGAAAAAATTGAAGTATTGCAGGCGCTGGACAAATACATCGACGTCTATCTTCCGGATATGAAATATTATTCGCCCAAGATTTCGGCGCGGTACACAGGGAAGGCAAACTATTTCGAATACGCCTCGCGCGCCGTGGCATTCATGGCGCGCCGCGAATGCGAATTCGACGGAGAAAAGATGATGCGCGGCTGTATCGTACGGCATCTCGTGCTCCCGCTTTGCACGGACGATTCTTTAAAAATCGTACAGTGGTTTGCATCACTCAACTCCCCCGCCTATTTTTCTCTGATGGGACAGTACACTCCCTGCGGCGACATCGAAAATTTCCCCGAGCTGAAAAGACGCATCACGCCGCGCGAATACAAGAAAGTGCGCGATTTTGTCTTTTCCTGCGGCATCGAACACTTGTTTTTGCAACAACTCGAAGCCGCCGATTCCCGCTTTATTCCCGATTTCTCGGCGGATACGAATACCCTTTTCTGATTTTCGATTCCCCCGTTCCACGGCGGATCATGCCGTTGACGGCGAACCTCATTCCCTATTGCCCGCATTTATATCCGATTTTATCGCCTGCATAGCGATTTTGAAAGGATCGATGCCGCTTTCAGAAGGTAAACGGGTCAAGAATCGGTATGATTCTGACGGATAAAGGCATGGCGGGCTTTGACCAATTTTTTTACGAGCGGTGCGACCTCGGAAGGGGGCGCCGCGGCGAGTTTTTCTTCCAACAATTCTATATCGGCCATTGAAATTTTTTTCATGCCGCTATTTTGCGGAGTTTTACGAAAATTATGTTGATATCGCTGGAAAACGTACGCTTCGGCTACGATGACAAAATCATTCTGGACAATATATCCTTTACCGTATCGGAAAAAGAACGCATCGGCTTTATCGGTGCGAACGGGGAAGGGAAAACCACGCTCATCAAACTGATGACGGGCGTACTTTTCCCCGACGAAGGGCAAATTTACAAAAAAACGGGACTGAAAATCGGGTGGCTGGAACAAAACGGCGGACTGGAAAGCGAAAAGACCGTTTACGAAGAAATGCGTTCGGTCTTTGCTTTTGTTTATAATTCGATGGAACGTCTGCGTGAAATCGAACAGAAATTGGCGACAGTTCCCTTTCAGAGCAAGGAATTTCATGATCTTTCCGCAAAATACGAACAGTTGGAGCGTGCCATTGCCGCCGCTGACGGATACAATGCGGAAGTGAAGATCAAAACGGTTTTGAACGGCATGGGCTTCGGCGGAAAGTATGAACAAAAGATCTCCACCATGAGCGGCGGAGAAAAGACACGGCTCAAACTGTGCCGCCTGCTTTTGGAAGAACCCGAAATTTTATTTTTGGACGAGCCGACCAACCATCTGGACGTTTCCACCCTGTTCTGGCTGGAAGATTATCTGAAAAATTACCGCGGTGCGATTTTTACCGTTTCGCACGACCGTTATTTTTTGGATGCGATCGTTTCCAAGATTTTTGAGCTGGAAAACTGCCGCATTCAGACTTTCCGCGGCAACTATTCCAAATACAAAGTTTTGAAAGCGGAAAAATACGAACACGATCTGAAAGAATACGAACGTCAACAGGAAGAGATTGCCGACCTGAAAGATTACGTTGCGCGCAACATCGTGCGAGCAACGACAGCAAAGAGCGCGCAGTCGCGGGTAAAAAAGCTGGAATCGATGGAACTGCTCGAAAAGCCCGTTCCCCCGCCGAAACCGCCCAAATTTTCCTTTGAAACGATGGAAAAAAGTGAAGAGCGCGCCCTTTCGGTGAGCGGTCTGTCCCTTTCTGCGGGCGGAAAATTTTTGTTTTCCGACGCAAATTTTGAAGTACGTCGCGGCGAAAAAATCGCGATCGTCGGCGAAAACGGCACGGGAAAATCCACACTCATCCGCACGCTTGTACAAAAGCGCGACCCTTCCGTGCGTTGGGGACGGTTTAATAAAGTCGGCTATTATGACCAGGAAAACGCAGACCTCGATCCCGATGAAACAGTCTTGGGAGCTCTCTGGCATAAACACACGGGCATGACGCAGACGCAGGCGCGCGCCCTGCTTGCCCGCGCAAAACTGACGGACGAGGACATGGAGAAAAAAGTCCGCTCTCTTTCGGGCGGAGAACGCGCAAAATTATCTCTCGTGCTTTTAGAGGCTCTCTGCGCCAATTTTCTCGTTCTGGACGAACCCACAAACCACCTCGATCTTTTGGCGCGGGAAAGTCTGGAAGAGGCTTTGAAAGCATTCGGAGGAACGCTCCTGTTTGTTTCGCACGACCGCTATTTTATTTCAAACATTGCCGAGAAAATTCTGGAGATCAAAAACGGAAAAATTACCCTTTATCCCTGCCGATATGAAGAATATACGGCACTGAAAAAGGTGCAAGCGGATGATAAAGCGGCCGCAGAAAGAGCCGAAAAGGCGGAAGAGCGAGCCGTTCAGAATACGGCATCCTACCGATCGAAAGCGGAACGCGCCGAAGAAGCGCGGAAAAAACAAAAAATAAAAGAGATCGAAAAGAAGATTTCCGATACGGAAAAGGAAATTGCGGCAATCAATGAGGAAATTGCAAAGCCGGAAATTGCCGCCGATTATAAACTTTTAAACGAAAAATGTGCGCGCCTTGACGAACTGCACGCCATCGCCGAAAAACTTTACAAAGAGTACGAGAAGCTTTTATAAAAAACTTGCTGAAATGTCAAGGATATATTTAAAAGAAAAGCATACGGAAATTGTCCACATTGTTACGGATGACAGATAAAAAAGGCAGGAAGCGTGTCAACGTTTCCTGCCTTTTTTATCTTAGCAAGCGGCGCCCTGCAAATTTTTCGCAGGGCGCCGCACTTTTACACTTTAACTAAAACAACTGTAAAATATCCACTAAAATCGCAAAACCGATGAGCAGAATAAACCCAGCCGCATGGATGATCGCTTCCACTTTTCGGTTGATCGGTTTTCCGCGAACCCATTCAATGAGGGTAAATACGATTTTAGAGCCGTCCAGAGCGGGGATCGGCAACAGATTGAACACCGCAAGGTTCACGCCGATAAACGCCGCGATCTCCAGAAACTGCTGAAAACTCTGCGATGCGATCTGCGAAGTCAGTTTGATGGTCGTTACCGGCCCGCCGAACGCCGAAAGCCCCAGATCGCCCGTAAACAGCTGTCCCAATACCTTGAAGATCGTGCCGCCGATCTGGAAAGAATAGGTAAACGACCTTCCGAGCGTCTCAAAAAATCCGAATCCCTTGTACGATGCCGACGCAACCATATGGATATACGTTTCGCCGTCTTGCTCATATTGTCGTGCGATTCCCAAAGAATCCCACAAGGCTCCCGTATCCGTCAGATTTTTAAAATCCGCGTCGCTGCGGAGCATGACTTTGATCTCCTGTTCGCTCCTGCCTGTTTCTCCTTTTCGCGAAACGAGAAACGTTACGAGATCCCCTTCCTTTTTGCCTTCCAGCACTTCCATGAGATCGCTTGTCAGATAAATACCCTTCCCCTCGCATCGGATGATGACATCCTCATCCTGAAAAGAGTACCCTGCCACGGCGATGCCGCTTTGCGTATATTCCGAAGTATCGACGCGATAGGTCATTAAAAGCAGCTGGCCGTATGCAAAAAACGAAGTAATGATCAAAAGCAAGGCGAGCAGATAGTTCATAAAAGCGCCCGCAAACAATACGATGATCCGCTGCCAGGGCTTTTTGTTGTTGAATGCGTCAGGATGAGAATTTTCTTCGTCCTCGCCTTCAAACGCGCAATAGCCGCCGAGCGGCAATGCACGCACCGAAAACACTTCTCCGTTCTTTTTCGTGCGTTTGTACAGCGCGGGCCCGAACCCGATCGCAAATTCGTTGATTTTAAATTTAAAGATTTTTCCCGCAATGTAATGCCCGAATTCGTGTACCGTGATCATCGCCAGCAAAATGAGTATTGCCAGCAGCACCGAACCGATCGTTTTCATTACATCCGAAAATGCGAGAAGATTGAGCGCCATACGTCTCCCCTTTTCTGATTTCTCCCATGCTTAACCGATTTTCAGCCGCGCACAGGCACGCGCCTTACGATCCGTCTCTTCCAGCGCGTCGTAACTCTCCGCACTGCCTCCGATCTCCGCCGCAAGCACGTCTTCTATAATGTCTGCAATTTGCGTGTATTTTATTTGCCCGTTTAAAAAAGCTGATACCGCCACTTCCCCCGCCGCGTTCAAAATACAGGGATACGTCCCGCCTTTTTCCGCGCATTGCCACGCCAACACAAAACAAGGATAGCGTTTTTCGTCCACTTTTTCAAAATGCAGCGATCCCGCCTTGAAAAAATCCACCGGCGGCAATCCGCAATCCAGCCGTTCCGGATACGTCAGCGCCAACTGGATCGGCAATTCCATCGAAGGCATTGCCATCTGCGCCAGCACTGCGCCGTCCGCAAATTCCACCATCGAATGCACGATGCTCTCCCTGTGCACCAGCACCTCGATCTGAGAAAGCGTTGCCCCGTACAGATGCATTGCTTCCATTACCTCAAAGCCCTTGTTCAGCATCGTCGCACAGTCGATCGTGATCTTCGGCCCCATTTTCCAGTTCGGATGCGCCAGAGCGTCTTTTGCCGTTACCTGTCCCAATTTTTCCATGGGAACATCGCGCAGAGCACCGCCGCTTGCCGTCAGCAATATTTTTCGGAAAGACGCTTTTCTGTCAAAGTTCAGGCACTGCCAGATCGCAGAATGTTCGCTGTCTACGGGAAGGACGCGAAGTCCCTTCCGCTCCGCCAGCGGCATGACCAGCTGCCCCCCCACGACCAGACTTTCTTTATTCGCAAGCGCAATGTCTTTGCCGGCAGAAAGCGCCGAAAGCGCCGCTTTCAGCCCCGCAAAGCCCGTTACCGCTATGAGTACGATATCCGCATTCTCATAGGAACAAGCCTCTTCAAACGCCCTTTCCCCGCAGGAAAAGCGCGTCCCTTTCGGCACGTTTATATTCCGTTCCGTGCGCAGAGCCGCAAACTGCGGCCGATTCTGATCTATCTGTTGTTCAAAGAGCGTTCCGCCCGTATTTGCCGCCAAAGCGACGATCTGAAAGCGTTCCGGGTACCGCCTGCAGACTTCGATTGCCTGTCTGCCGATCGAGCCGGTACTCCCGATGATGGAGATCCTTTTCATACGTTCCCCTTCCGTTCAATATATGCCGTAAAAAAATTTTTATGCCGATCGGATCCGTTCCGAATTCGATTTCGTGAAATTTTCCGATAAAATACAATCGGAGCGGTGCCGACAGCACCGCTCCGCATTTTTCTTTTCAAAGCCTCACACTCATAGAACTGCGAGAATAAATGCAAGATATATGAACGTGCTGGCAAATAAGGTACCGTCAATGCGGTCCAAAATTCCGCCGTGTCCGGGAAGGAGTTTGCCCATATCCTTGATGCCGCATTTACGCTTGATCACGCTTTCCACAAGGTCGCCGAACTCTGTCATGAACGAGCAGACAAGCCCGATCACGGCAAATACGATCCAGGGAGTACCTGCCCAGCCGCTGAAGACCCCTTCATAGACATAGCCGGTCGCCAACGTATACAGCCAATACAGAAGAATGCTTGCAAGACTGCCGAACACGATCCCACCGATCGCCCCCGAAACCGTCTTGTTCGGACTGATGGTCGGGCAAAGTTTTTTGCCTTTGCAGAGACTGCCCACAAAAAACGCAAACGTGTCGGTCACGGGAGATATGACAAATATCAGCAACAACCCGAGTGCGGGCGCACCCTGAGGCGGAAGTGAATTGGTCAGAATGGTCGTGGACAGGATCGCGGTCGGATAAAAACCGCAAAGCATCGCCGCACCCGTACCCTTGATGTCGGTATTTTTGTGATCCACCACCAAAAGACAAAACAACACCAACGCAAACAAAAAAGACAGCGTTAAAAGACAACGGAATCCTGCCCTTTCGTAAATAAAATCTGCCACGTAAAAGGAAGGCGTAAACAGGATCGCATAAGCATAGACAACAAACTTTTGCGATTTGCTCATGGGCATGGGTGGTTCTGCGGTATCCTGGGCGTTGACGTGCGGCCCCGAAAGCGCATGAACCATCTCATACGTGCCGATCAGCGAAAACGCATAGATGAGGATCCCGAACAGGCGGGCATCAACCAGTCGCAGTGCAAAAAAAGCAACGATGATTGCAAAATATACAGCTCCCGTGATTACTCGAGTACGAAGCATCCTTTACTCCTCCTGTACGTTTCCGAATCTCCTGTCGCGCGCGGAATAATTTTCGATCGCCCTTTCCAGATCGCGTTTGGAAAACTCCGGCCACATCTTTCCCGAAAAGTAAAGTTCGCTGTAAGCCGCCTGATATAACAAAAAATTGCTCAGTCTGAGTTCTCCGCCCGTACGGATGATCAGATCCGGATCGGGGATCCCGCCCGTCTCCAAAAGCGACGAAAAGCTCTGTTCATCCACAAAACGGCCGTACGAAACCGCCGCATTCACGGCTCGGATGATCTCCTGCCGTGAACCGTAATTGATACAAATATTCAAAAGCCCCCGAACAAGATGCGACGTTTCGTCCATCATCTCGAGAATGCTTTCCTGAATGTCGGGCGGAAGCACCGTAATGTCGCCCACCACGTTGATCTTGACACCCATCTCCTGCATTTTATCTTTTTTCTTCCCGAAAAACGTTCGGAAAAGATCAAAGAGTTCATCCACTTCTTCTTTCGGACGGGAAAGATTCTCTGTGGAAAGTGCATACACCGTCACGATCCGAACTCCCAGATCAAATGCGTGGGAACAGATCTTGAACATATTCTGCACGCCCATTTTATGGCCGTATCCGCGCGGACGAAACCTGCGTTTCGCCCAACGGCCGTTTCCGTCCATAATAAATGCGATATGGACGGGTAATTTTATTCTTTTCATACCTTAGCCCTGTCAGACGGACATAATTTCTTTTTCTTTATCGGCGGTATGCTTATCGATCTGCTCCATCGTCTTGGAAACCGTCTTTTCGACATCCTTTTCCAGCGACGCGCATTCGTCTTCGGATATTTCTTTATTGTTCTTCATCTTCTTCAGAGATTCCATCGCATCGCGGCGAAGATTGCGAACCGCCACTTTCGAGTTCTCCGACAAAGATTTGATCTGCTTGGCAATGTCGCGGCGACGCTCCTCCGTCAGATCGGGGAAGATAAGACGGATCACTTTACCGTCATTCGTCGGAGTCAGTCCGATATTCGATGCAAGGATCGCCTTTTCGATGCCTTTGAGCAAAGATGCATCCCACGGGCTGATCACCAGGCATTTTGCATCCTGCACCGAAATATTGCCCACCTGATTTACCGGAGTCATCGCTCCGTAATAGTCCACCTGAATTTTATCCAGTACATGAGGATTCGCTCTTCCGGCGCGAATGTTCGTAAATTCTTCGCGCAGAACGCTCGTTGTTTTGTCCAGCTTTTCTTCCAGAAGCAACAGCATCTCTTCTACTTTTTCGCTATCGACCATGGTATCCCTCCATTTAAAATTTCTCGCGCACTGTTTAAGCCCGCATACCCCCGTCGCCCCTTCAGGGAACGGCATACGGCAACAGGCTTTCCGCCGTGCGTGCGGAATTATTCGTTCGTGATGATCGTGCCGGTCTTTTCGCCGCAGATCGCGCGGACGATGGCGTCCTTTTCCGACAGCGCAAACGCCAGAACCGGAATATCGTTGTCCATACACATCGTGATCGCCGTCGTATCCATGGCTTTCAGGCCGCGGTTGATCACTTCCATATGCGTGATTTTGTCGATCTTCTTCGCGTTCGGATTCACCTTCGGATCGCTGTCATAAATACCGTCTACATTCTTTGCCAAAAGCAGAATGTCGGCATTCGTCTCGCAGGCACGCAGAGCCGCACCCGTGTCCGTCGAACAGTACGGGTTACCCGTACCGCACGCGAAAATCACAATCCTTCCGAGTTCAAAGTGCCGAAGCGCCTTGCGCAAAATGAACGGTTCCGCAACACTGATCATGTTCAGCGCCGTCTGCACCCGCACCGGTACCCCGCGCTGCTCGATCGCGTCCTGCATCGCCAGCGAATTGATCACCGTCGCAAGCATACCCATATGATCCGCCGTCGTGCGGTCCATGTTCGTTCCCTGCCTGCCGCGCCAGAAATTTCCGCCGCCCAGTACGATCCCGACTTCTACGCCAAGCTCGTGAATACGGATCAGCTGATCCACAACTCCCGCTATGATCTTTTCGTCCAGTCCGAATCCCTTCTCGCCGGCAAGCGCTTCGCCGGATAACTTTAAAATAATACGTTTATATTTCGGTTTTAATTCCATGTTAGCCCCCGCTGTATGAATTTTGTATTTCGGACCGAAAAACGTACCCCCGTATCCGCCGACATACCGCCGCACAGAGAACGCCAAACAGATCCGAAACTGAAAAGAAAGGCACACAAATATACACTTGTGCGCCTTCTCTTGCATTAACCTTTCATCTTGGAAACTTGTTTCTCGACTTCCTCTGCAAGGTCGTCTTTTCTCTTTTCAATGCCTTCGCCCATCTCGAAGCGCGCGAAACGACGAACCGTGATCTTCTCGCCGATCGCCGCGATCGCTTCCGTGATCAGCGTTCCGATGGTCTTGGAAGAATCCTTTACAAACGGCTGTTCCAACAGACAGAAATCTTCGTAATATTTCTTGATCCTGCCCTGTACCATCTTTTCAGCAATCGCTTCAGGCTTTCCTTCGTTCATAGCCTGAACCTTCAGGATCTTTTTCTCTTCTTCCAGAACTTCGGCAGGAACTTCTTCCTTCGTGATATACAAAGGCTTCGCCGCCGCGATCTGCAGCGCAATATCATGAACCAGAGCTTTGAACTGGTCTCCGCGTGCAACGAAGTCCGTCTCGCAGTTCACTTCTACGAGTACGCCGACTTTTCCGCCCATGTGGATATAGCTGTCCACAATGCCTTCCGCCGCGATTCTGCCCGCTTTCTTTGCCGCGCTCGCCATTCCCTTCTCACGAAGGATCTCGATCGCTTTGTCCATATCTCCGTTCGCTTCCGTGAGCGCTTTTTTGCAATCCATCATGCCTACGCCCGTCTTCTGACGCAGTGCGTTTACATCACTTGCCGTAATAGCCATTTTTCCGTGCCTCCCTTTTTTCGTTTTTCTTGACTTCCGATTACTCAGCGTCTGCAGGTGCTTCTTCCGCCGCTTCCACTACTTCTTCAATGGAAACGTCTTCGGCAACTTCCTGTGTAGCCTGCTGCATTTCCGCATTCACAGCTTCGCCCTGGTTCGCTTCGATGACTGCATTCGCAATAACGCCCGAAAGCAGTTTTACCGCACGGATCGCATCGTCGTTGCCCGGGATCACGTAGTCGATCAGATCAGGATCGCAGTTGGTATCCGTAATCGCTACGATCGGAATATGCAGTTTGCGCGCTTCTTGCACCGCGATCTCTTCATTGTGAGGATCGACGACAAACATCACGCCGGGAAGCGTCTTCATGTCTTTGATACCGCCGAGATTCGCTTCGAGTTTTTCCATTTCCTTCTTCAGTCCCAAAACTTCTTTCTTGGGCAGAAGATCAAAATCCCCGTTTTCTTCCATCTTTTCCAGCTTGTTCAGACGGTCAATACGGGAACGGATCGTCTTGAAATTGGTCAGCGTGCCGCCCAGCCAACGGGAATTGATATAGAACTGTCCGCAACGCACCGCTTCTTCTTTGATCGCGTCCTGTGCCTGCTTCTTCGTTCCGACAAACAAAACGCTCTTCCCAGCCTTTACGGTGTCCACAACAAACGCATATGCCTTTTCCACAAGGCCGACCGTCAGTTGCAGGTCAATGATGTGAATGTCGTTACGAGCCGCAAAGATGTATTTCTTCATCTTAGGGTTCCATTTCCTTGTCTGGTGCCCGAAATGCACGCCTGCTTCGAGCAGCTGTTTCATAGTGATAACTGCCATAATTAAACCTCCGTTTTCTCCTCCCACAAACGCTTTCAGGATCGTATACAGCCTGCCTTGAAAGATTTTGCAGGAACGGAATACGACACGCCCGTGGTGTGAATTTTATAGCCTTACTATTTTACCATAACGCAATTATTTTTGCAAGCAAAAATAATTGCTCTTATGAAATTCTCCGCAATCTGCGAAAGAATCCTTTCCCTGAAAACACGCAAACGCGCGCGCCCTGCCTTCCGAAGGGCGCGCCGCGGCTCTTTTCATGAATTCTTGAAGAAATTCCGATTATTTCTCGTGCTTGTGATCGTGATTCTTGCAGCCGCATCCGCAGCCTTCTTCGTAGTCCGTATCCAAAGACGCCGCTTCGTCTGCATCCTCGTCTTCTTCCATCACGCGGCAGAATTCCTCGAATACTTCGTCCAGAAGTTTGTCGTCTTCCACGGGAACAAGTTCCTCTTTTCCATCTTCGCCGACGATCTGCAGAATGGTAACTTCATCCTCTTCCGATTCCTCGTTCTCGTCTGCGGTCTGGAAAAAAGCATACCATCCGCCTTTGTATTCGATCGTACCGATATGATAACATTTGTGAACTTTGCCCTGATCGTCGATCAGCTCCACTACGTTCACTTCCTCTTCACAGCATTCGCCGCAATCACAATCCGCTTCGTGCAATTTCTTTTCTTCGCTCATGTTGTCTCTCCTTTCTTTTTTTTGTTCAGATACCCTTCCAGAATATAAGAGGCGGCTATGCTGTCGATCGACTGCTTCCTGTTCTCTCGCCGCACTCCGCCGCTGATCAGCACCCGCTCCGCTTCCATCGTCGTGAACCGCTCGTCTTCATATACGATCGGCACGTCCGTCTTCTGCCTGAGCAGTTCCACAAACCTGCGCGTCTTTTCCGTCTGCACCGATTCACTGCCGTCAAAATTCAACGGCAATCCGCATACGATCAGCCCGGCATCTTTCTCCTGTACGATCTTCGCCAGATTTTCTGCATCCGCTGCGGCACTTTTCGTCCGGAAATAAGTCGTTCCGGGCAACGCAAACGTATTGAACGGATCGCTCGCCGCCACCCCGATCCTTTTATCGCCAATATCAAAGGCGATTATTCGCTTTTCCATTCGTCCTCCTGCCGCCCTTCTTAAAATCGCAGTTATAGTATATCATATCCCCGCGCCGCCGTCCACAGTTTTTTCAAACTTTATCCTTTTTCCGAAAACATTTGATTTTCTGTCACTATCTTTTCAAAATTTCCGCACCCATATCCTGCCTGACGTTTGTAAAACAATCAAAAACAGTATCAATCCTTATTCCCAACGGCAAAGCACCTTATAACGATCTTTATCTTTACGTGCTTCAAAAATACCTGCATCTTTCGCAACACATCCGCAGTTCCCCCCCGATCCTTACAAATATCTTGCGCCGATGTAACGTTCCGTATTTGCCTGAGTCAAGTACCACCGGCTGAGCCGGTGGCTTGATTAAGCGCTTCAAGCGCATGGTGCCGGCAGCACTACTCGTGCTCGAATTTTCCGGCAATCGCAACAAATTTTCAGCGGCCACCTCTCGGTGGCTGCCTTTACTTGCTCTTTTGTACCGACTCACCCGTAAACGGGTCTATATATTCTTTCATACTCAGTTGTTCATACAGTTTATCCTCTTGCAATTGATTTGCTATATATTTCTTTATTGCCTCTTTGTT
>QAKO01000035.1 GCA_003343765.1 Bacillota bacterium
ACATCCGACTACGGATTTTCCCGAACTATCACAATTCAAACCGCGTCATTGAGGTTGTTCTTATCGCCTACACGCCGTATTTTGCCATCATTTTCAGAAGCGATGCCAAAATATCGTTGAGGGTCTGCGCTTCGGCAGAACTGAGATTTCCTTTATTGCGATACACGGACAGGAGATCTTCATATTTTTGCGCTTCCAGCCTGTCCCCCGCGCCGAGCGGAAGATTTTTCAGCCGATCCAGCACCGAAAAAATATGACCGAGCCGCACATCCTGTTCCACCACGATCCCGGGATCCGAGCGTTCAAAGCAGCGAACCATACGAGGCACGGGATCCGTCTGCGGCAATGCCGAAGCCAATGCGGGCGCAGCCGCCTGCGGCATGGAAACAACATCTTTTTGTTTTTTCTTTTTTCTTTGCTCTTTTTTCTTCGAATTCTCCGCTATTTCCTGTTTCGGACGAAACAGGCATAAGATCCCGTAGAAAGGAAAATACGCCGCGCGGAACACGAGCGCGACACCTATAACAGCCGTAAGCTCCTGGCGGGCAAAGAGCGCCAGCGCGCAAAAGAGAAAAATACTGATATCCGATACAAACAGATACGCGGTTTTACTGCGCGCCCGCACACCGCGGCAGGACGCACACAAAATAAACCAGATCAAAAACACAACCGACGGCAATAATAAAAGCGAAAGCGCGGAAATATCGCAGAAATATTCGCCCGCCGACTCGGCCAGCGACAGCACGCTTTCCCACACAGAAAGGGACACGGATCTACCTCCAGAATAAATTCCGCATCCATTATAGACGAAAAATCCGCGCGAATTCTGCAATATTTCAGCAGGTTTTGACGAATTGCGCGTTTAACCGTCGATTCCCTTTTCCGTTACCTTACACACGTCCGTTTTCGGCATCGTTCGTAGTTTTTCCCAACGGCACGCGAACCACGAATCCACGCAGAATATTCAGAATATAAGCGGAAACACTCTCCACTCCCGCGCTTTTTTTCGCCGCCTCCGCATAAATTTTCAGCTGAGGCGTGTAATCGGCGAGCAACCGCGCCGCATCGTGCGAAGAATATTTGTAATCCACGATCACGCATTCCTTTCCTTTCACCGCCATCAGATCGATGACTCCTTGCACCAGAACTTCGTCCTGCGATTTCGTTTCAAACAGCGCATTGGCAGGCATCGCCAGCAAAAATTCACGTTCCCTGAACAGTTCAAATCCTTTCAGCTGAGAAAAGATCGGCTGTTTCAGTATTTGTGCGCCCTTCTTCCCGTCCACTTCGAAGCCGTCCGCGGCAAGCTCCGCACACAGCCGCGCAGACTCCGCTTCCGCATCCGCGCCGAAATCGGCGCGTTCGAGAAACGCATGGTATGCCGTACCCGTACGCGCGTCGGCATCCGAAGCATAAAACTCCTCCTGCGTTCGGATGTTTTCCGTATCGGATTGTTCCGCACGACGTTTCAGAATCGCCGATGCAGACGTCTTGACCGGAAGCGAAACACTCGCTTCATATTCATACGGGCGGCAATACCGATCCAGCATAGCCCGCTTGGTTTCCTCGTCCGTTTCGCCCGCCGTCAGAACGCGGGGCGAAGGCGCCTGCAGTTCCGACCCGAATACGGGCGCGATCCGATCCGCCAGTCTGGAAAGATCCACAAAATCCGCAAAACTGCCCGCACTCTTCGTTTCATCGTCGTCATACGCCTTTTCCTTGGAAAAGATCATGTGCAGCGTGCTCTTTGCTCGCGTGAGCGCCACGTACAGGATCCGCATTTCATCTTCCGCGCGCTTGTGCCGCAGGCGGTTCCGCACCGCCGCGCGCAGTATCGTTTCCGAAGAAGTATAATTTTCAAAATCATACGCTTCCGGAGCAAAACCCCATTCATCGTCAAACAGGATCCCCTTCAGATCCTCTCCGCTGAAGGGAGCATTCATGCCCGCCACGATCACGACGGGAAATTCCAGCCCCTTGCTCGCGTGCATCGTCATGACGCGCACCGCATTTTCGCCGCCGCTCTCCGAAAAACCGATCTTATTTCCGCCGCTTTTGAGCTTGTCCAAAAACTCGGAAATGCTCAGATCCTCGCAAGCCGCGCACAGCCTGTTCACCCGCCGCACCTTTTCCGCACCGCACGGCTGCGCCAGAAGTTTGAGTTCCATTCCCGTTTCCGTGAGAATATCCGTCAGGATCTCCGCCGCGCCGCATACCGCACTCCTTATGCGAAGCCGCTCGCACAGCGCAAAAAACGCGCGCAGTTTATCCGCAGTTTCATCCTCCAACGCCGCATATTTTTCACAGGCGGCACAGAAAGTCCCTTTCGGTTCGTTGAGACGTATTTTCGCCAGTTCCCCGTCCGTCAGATTCCCCATAGCACTTTTGAGCGACGATGCGAGCGGAATATCCTGCAACCCGTTATCCAGATATTTAAGAACGGAAATGAGCGTCTTTACTTCGGGATAATCACAGATATTCACTTCCGCCGACGCCGCCACGGGAATTCCACGCCGCACAAGTTCGCGCACGATGTTTTCCATCTTGTCTTTCTTGCTGCGCGTGAGTACCACGATGTCGCCGTACCCGTTCTGCACTTCGCCCAGCACCGGATCCTTCCGCTTCTTTGTCAGCTCCTGCAATACCAGATCGGCGATCAGCGCGCCCTCGGGCGAAACATCTTCCGATTCCGTATCCAGATTTTCCGCCACCGAATAGACGCCGCGCTCCTTTTCTTCCGCTTCGGACGGTTCGGGGACAAACTCGATATGGACTTCCCCTCCTTCCTGCGCCGAAGAACCCGCGCGCATCATCGCCGTACCTTTATAGTCGATGGAACAGCTTTTTTCCGTCATCGCCTGCGAAAACAGATCGTTCACCGCATCCAGCACGTTGGCACAGCTGCGGAAATTTCCGTTCAAAGTCAGAGCTTTGCCTGTTTTCTGCAAAAGCGCAAACTTTTGCGTGAAAAATGCCGCACTGCAGCCGCGGAACCCGTAAATAGACTGTTTCGCATCTCCGACCATAAAGACGTTTTCTCCCGCCACCAGGCTGAGAATTTTTTCCTGTACCGGATTGACGTCCTGGTATTCGTCGATAAATACATACTTATAACGCGCGCGCACCTCGTCGCGCACGTGCGGCAGGGACAAAAGCTCCAGACATTTGTGTTCCAGATCGGAAAAATCCAGAACGCCCGCCCGACGTTTCAGCCGCGCATAGTTCTCGTCGAACGCAAGAAGCAGAGCTCCCAGCGCCGCGGCAATCTTTCCCGAATCCATAAACGCGGCAAACTCCTGTTCCCGATCGGAAATTTCGGATACCGCCTTTTTCATTCCGTCGATCCTGCCCTTGAGCGAAGCCAGCGCATCGTCCAGTTCCATCGCACGCGCATCGCCCGATTTTTTGACAGACGTATTGCGCGGTTTGGACGAAAGCGAAAGCCCGTCCAGCAATTGAGCACATCCGAAAACATCATCGCACGCAAGGATACGCTCTGCCAGCGCGCGGCGTTCTGCCAGAAATTCTTCGTGTTTGACGGTGAAAATTCCCGCCGCGATGAATTCCTTGACCTGCGGGATCAACTCCTCGCAACGGTCTTTTAGCCACTGCGCCGAAACTTTTACGGGAGAAAACACCTCTTGCGCAACTTTTGAAAAATTTTCCGCATTGTACATCTGCGGCAGAGAACGCAGAAACTGTGCATACTCCGCCCGTGCGACGACTTTATTATACGAGCGGAGCAGCACGTCTTTGAGTTTGGAAAAACCGCGGCTGCCCGCATATGCGCGGCACAACAGCAAAAATTGTTCGTCGCCGCCTTCCAAAAGCGCGTCAAACGTTGCGGAAACCGCCCTGTCTTTAAGTTTATCCGCTTCCTGATCGTCCGCAATCCGGAAATTCCCCGCCAGTCCGCTTTCATAAAAATAGCGGCGGATCACATTCGTGCAAAAAGAATGTACCGTGCTGATATCCGAGGTAGCGATCTCCGACAACTGTTCTTTCAGCCTCTTGCGCACCTCCGCATCCGTTTCCGTATTGATGCGCGCAACCAGAGCCTGCCGCAACCGCTCTTTCATCTCCGCCGCCGCAAGATTGGTAAACGTTACCGCCAATACCGACGAAACGTCCGCTTTCTCCGTCAAAATCAGACGGATCAGCTTTTCAACCATGACAAACGTCTTTCCGCTTCCCGCCGAAGCGGATACAAGCACTTCGCCTTCCGCTTCGATCGCCGCACGCTGTTCGGGTGTAGGTTCGCGAACGCTCATAATTCTCCTCTCCTTCTCCGTACGATACGGATGATCTCATCTTCCGTTACCTTGCTCTCCGCGCGCGCCGCACCGCCGCACTCGAAACCGCATACGCTCCCGTACGGACAATACTTGCACGCCCCCTCATAAGGCGATACCGCAATGCACCCCGCCGCCGTCTCTTTGGCGCATTGCTGCGCCGCCAATACCGAATAATATAAAAACGCTTCGAAATCCGCTTCTTTGAGCATCTTTTTGCCCTTTTTTCCGAAATATGCGTCAATATAGCGGCTTTTCTTGCCCTGTTCCACCGTCCTGTCGCTCATGCGCACCACATCGTCGCTCTCCAACGTGTAGCCCTGCATACGGAACGCCGCGTCGTCGCCCTTATCCCGAAATGCGACTTTCGCAGGAAAATAATACGCCCCGGCCGGCTTCGTACCGCGCGCCGCCGCCGAAAGATACAGTTCCAGCTGCAATTTCCGCCCCGTGTAATACGGCTCGGGTTTTGCATCGAATACGCCCGTCTTATAATCCACCACGCGCGTATATTCTCCGCCGCGGTCGACGCGGTCAATCTTTCCCGCCAGTGTGATCCCGTCCGTCAGCGCAACGCCCTCGAACAGAGAATCTTTGTACCCGAACGACTTCTCCGCCGCGAATACCTTAAACTCCGAATCCGCCAGCGACGCATACATATTCCCGCAGATCTCCATCGCTTCCCTGCGCAGTGAATCCGCAGAATATCCGCCCGTCGGCGTATCGCGCAAATAACTGTACGGAGGCTTGGACAAAAGTTCCCGGATCTGCCCGTCCGTAAACTCTGCGCACGCTTCGCGATCGGGAAGTTCTCCCGCTTTCTCCGCCACGCGCCGCAAAAGTTCATGCATAAAATCGCCCGTATCCGCAGGCCGCACACTCATCTCTTCCCTTTCCGCCAACCGAAGCCCGCGCTGTGCAAAATTGCGGTACGGACATTCAAAATATCCCTCCACCAACGTGGGCGCCACCTGCGACTTTCCGCGAAGCAGTACCTGTGCCGCCTCCGCCGAAAACGGTGCCGAAGGCTCCTTCGGAAACAAGAGCAGATCGGGCGCCGCGCCGCACTCTTTCAGAGCGGCATAAATCCCCGTATGCTCCGCAAAATCTCCCTTTCCGCGGCGGAACTCGTCCGCGCGTTCCAACAATTCGCGCACCGCGGGTATATATTCGGAAGCCGTGTCCGCCAGATACCGCACATACGCCGTATGCCCTTCTCTGCCGCCGCGCGAAAGCACCGCCCGGTTGATGGGCGAAAGCGGCTTTTTATCCTGCCTCTCAAACAGCGCGCATACCGTGCCGATCACTTCACTGCGCTTGCGCTCCTCCCCGCCCTGCGAAAGCGGATAACTTAAATACAGCCGTTCCGAAAATCCGCAAAGCGCCAGTGCCACATTTTCGCGCGTCCGCGCGTTGATCTCGCGGATCTTCGGCGTGATCTCCACCTGCAACGTGCGCAGGCGGTCAATATCCCTGTCCGAGATCAGCGCCGTGTCCGCACCGTACATCGGCACATCGTCCGTCAGTCCCGCCGCAAACACGATCTTCGGTGCAGGCCGCCTGCTTTCGCTGATGTCTCCCACAAAAACCGCGTCCAGATACTGCGGGATCAGTGAGATCTCCAGTGCGTCCAGAGCCTGCGACAGAACGGCCGCAAACTCTTCCGCGGGCATCTTCACATCGCTTGCCAGTTCTTCCGCTTCGTCCAGTACGCGCAGTATGCTCTCCAGCCCGCGCGAAAAATAACTGCTCTCCGCCAGCAATTCCTGCCCGTCCAGAGCAGCCACGATCTCTGTCTGCGTCTGTTCACAGGAAAATTTATCCAGAAGCCTTCGCACAAGCCGGCAATACTCTCCGCCCGTCATATCCGCCGACGCGCCTTCAAACGCCGAAAGCAGCCGCTCCCGCTCCGCACACAAAACCGCCCGTTCCTCGTTTGCCTTTTGGAGCGCTTCTCCTTCCAGCCCGTCCGCCACATCCTTTATCCCGCGCTTGCATCCGCCGCGGTAATTGGCAAATTGTAACAAATAATTGCGATACGTATCCCTGTTTTTGCGTTCACCGCCAAAAAACGGATTCCCGATAAACGCATCCGCATCGGCAGGATCAAACCCTTCCGAAAGCATGGAAAACCAGCCAAGAACAAATCGGCACAACGGATGTTTTGCCGCGCTCTTCTTTACATCCGCATAGTACGGGATCCTGTATTCGCCGAAAATCTTTTTAAGGCTCACGCTGTACCCTGCCACATCGGAAAGATACAGCGAAATGTCTCTCCAGCGCGCACCGCGATAAATTTCCGCGCGCATCGCGGCGGCAATGAACCGCAGTTCGTCTTCAGGATCGGACGCCTCAAAAATATGCACGCGCCCCGTTTGCATCGGCGCAGGATATGCAGGATCAAACAGCGTACGCCGCAGCGCTTCCGCTTCGGGAATCAGGTCGGAAGGCAAAAAAATCTTTTCGCAGTCCGCGCCCGCACGCCGTGCATATTTTTCAAACGCTTCCGCCGCTTCGTTCGTATAGACAGCTTCTTCCCCGCCGATCAGAACCGCCGAAACGTCCGCCCCGCTGCGGCATGCCGCCAGAATACCCTCCGCCGCCTGCCGCGTAAAAGAAGAAAATCCCGCAAAACAAATATCTGCACCTTCCGGCTTCTGCCTGGCGATCGCCGCAGGCAACAATGCCAGCACTCCGCTTTCGTCCAGATACCCCTTATCCAGAAATGCGAGATATTCGCGGTATATCAATGCAATATCGCCCAATTTCTCTCCGAGAAGCTTATCCGCTTCCGCCCTCGCTTCTTCCAGCATTTCGGGCGTGACCAGAGCCGCGCGAAGTTGGGCGATCGTCTCGTACAGGCTCGCCGCGCAACCCGACGGATTTTTCCCGAAGCATTTCAGCTCCCCCGCAAGCCGCGAAGCGATCCCCCCTACGACCAGCACCGATCCCTGTTTTGTAAGCACTTTTCGCGGCGTGCCGTCATCCAGAAAACGGGCAAACGTCGTCACCGATACGTCAAATACCGCCTGCGCCGATGCCACCGCCTTTTCCGCTTCCAGCGTCAGCCTGTCTTCACAGAACACGAGAGCTTTGCGCCCGCTCACAAGTTTTTTCAGATGATTTGTCAGCGCCTCCAACGTCGGCGCAATGTATATCCTGACTTTCATACGTTCTTTTCTCCGCCGTTCGGAAATTTTACGGATAATTTTTTTCCATTATAACATATTTTCACCGATTTTTTAAGTATTTGCCCGCATTTTGTTTTTACAAAATCCGCCGTTTATGCTATACTGGTATCCGAAATCTTTTGCCTGAAAGCAACGGAGTATAAGAAAATGAAAAAGAAATTAGCAATTTTGGCGGTTTTACTGTGCGGCATATTTCTGTTTGCCGCATGTTCCGCTATGGTTCCGACCGATTTTTCCGCTAACTGGCTGAAAAATCCGAGCAGCATCGACGACCACGATTACTATGAAAAGCTTGTTTACAGCATCAGCACGTCTTCCAACGACCTGAAAGACAGCATTTCCAAAGTGGAAGTCGATAGCGATAACAGCAGCCTTGTTATAGTAACCGAAAAAGCACCGCCGTTTTCACACAACGGTCAGAATTATACGAACGTTTATAAACTGACCTATACTTTTACGCTCAGCGCCACCTATTATTATGTAGATGCAAGCGGCAACGAAACGAAAGTCCTTTCCTTCGGCGGAGCAAGCGATACAGCGGAAAGCAATACCGACGATCCCGCATCGATTGTGCGCGAAGTGTGTTTCCACACGGTGGACAAAGACCTGCAGCCCATTTACAGTAAAACGACCATATTTTCCTATTCCCCTACAAGCATGAACGGAAACCATGTGGATCTCTACTATTATTCCTGTGAAATCGATTACGATGCGGAATGCAGAAATGCGACCGTCAAACTCACCGATCTTTGGGGCGATCTTTCCACCGAAGACCGTGTGATCAGCGAAACTCTTTCCAAAGCGGCGACGAACCCCATCGACGTTAAGATTTCCGATCTTCAGAAGAATTACACGTTCATCGACGATGCACAGCTTTTCTTTGCGGCGCGCGGGATCAATTATTCGGAAAACAGTTCCACCACGCTCGCAACGACCGCGGTCAGCACGGCACTCAATACTTTGAACGCAACGTTGTCCTGCTCGGAAATCATAGAAAGCAAAGGCAATTTCCTTCTTGACGGTACGCAGCTTTCCGATCAGAGCATCAGCTGTGCCAATGTGTCGATCTCCTTATCGGGCAACGGCTCCAACAACGGCCCTGCTCATAAAATGCTGATTGCCCAGAAAACTTCCGATACGCGCAGCGACTACTACGCACTGCCACTGCGGATCGAGTCTCCGAGCCTTACGTTCGGAATGGTCTATACACTCACTTCCGCAACACACACCAAAGAGGCAGAATAATTTCACTGAAAAAATATTTACCCGCCGCGCACCGCGCGGCGGTTTTTTTTATTAAAAGGGTCAACAAGACTTGTCAAAAACTTTAAAAACGGGTAAAGTTTCTGCAAGAGTTTATAAGACAAGCTTAAGATTTTATCGGGCGCGGAAGAGCTGATTCTTCCGCGCCCGTTTTCCTTCCTTTCCGATACCGCATATTTGGCCATGATTTGACACAAACTGACATTAAAAGAAAATTTCCGCGCAAAATTAACCTGCGGAAAAAACAAAAGAAAGGCGGTTTCGGAATGAACAGAGCGTACATAAAATTCAAATATATTGCGGATTTTTTTCTGGCACTGATCGGGCTGATCCTTCTGTCCCCGCTGTTTGCGGGAGCAGCGATCGCCGTAAAATGCGAGAGCAAGGGAAAAGTTATCCTGAAACAGCGCCGCACGGGTCAATACGGAAAAAAATTTTACTGCTACAAATTCCGAACCATGGTCAGCGAGAATATTGTATTCGACAAAAATGCCAGCGTGATCCGCGACGACAACCCGCACCTGACAAAAGTCGGGAAATTTTTGCGCAAATTCAAAATGGACGAACTGCCGCAACTGATCAACGTACTCAAGGGCGATATGTGTCTGATCGCGCCCCGTCCCCTGCTCCCCGTTTACGACGGCGATTACGAGCCGTGGGAGCTGGTCAAATTTGAGATCCGACCGGGGATCACGGGTCTCGGGCAAGTGTGCGGAAACGGGTATCTCGACATGAAAGACAGAAAATATTACGACGCCTATTACGCGATGCACGTATCTTTCGGACTGGATGTAAAGATTTTTTTCCGAACGCTGGGCGTGATCCTGTTCGGAGAAGCCCGCTATCTTCGCCCCGTCAGCAGGCAGGAATACAGGCGTTTAAAGCGGGAAGTCAAGCGATGTTATACCGTACAGCCCAAAACGGTGGCACATTTGCGCTCCTCTTTTGCAGACAGGTGAACGCCATGCCCTATCCATATTCTGAAAACGGCAGACTGAAAGCCGCACAGATCATCGGAAACAGTTCTTTGGGCGGCGTAACGGAAAGCATTCTCAATTACTATCGGCACATGGACAAATCGCGCTGGCGCTTCGACTTTTTTATATATGAATCTTTCCCGAAAGAAAAAATTACTGCTTTGCAAGCTGACGCCAATTCAGACCGAACGGGATCCGTTTTTCACGGAAAATCTGCCCCTGCCGAAAATCCGATATCTGAAAAGCACGAAAAAACGGGCGGCGAATCAATCCCGTCTTTGAAGGAGCGGTTGAACAGGATCGATCCCGAATCGCGCATTTACACGATTCCCCGCCTGGATACCCGTTTTTACAAGGCAATGCCTGCTTTAAAACGGCTGTTCTGCGAGGGAAACTATGCCGTAGCACATTCGCACATGACCGTCCTTTCCGCCTTTATTCTTCCGCCCGCGAAAAAGGCAGGAATACCCGTCCGCATCTGCCATGCGCACAGTACTTTCGACAAAAATTCCGACCATTTTCTGATCAAAGCGGCGCTGCGGCCTTTTGCGGCAAAAGACGCAAACCTGTTGTTTGCCTGCGGTAAACTTGCGGCTCAAAGCCTGTTCCGCGATCGGGCTGACGATGCGATCCTGCTCCCGAACGCAATCGACCTTGAAAAGTTTAAGCCTTTTCCCGCCGCACGGCGGGCGGCCCTGCGTGAAAAATTAAACCTTTGCGGCTATACCTTTTTGTTTGTCGGAAGGTTTGCCCCGCAAAAAAATCTTTCCTTTCTGCTTGACGCCTTTGCACGGCTCTGCGAGATAATCCGATCTTCCGAAAGGAATTCGTCAAACCTGATCCCGCAAAACAAAATGCCTTTACTCGTACTCGTCGGCGACGGGGTCATGCGTCCGAAACTGGAAAAACAGGCCGAAACTCTTAAAATCGCAGATAAGATACGGTTTGTTCCGCCCTGCGATCCGCAGCCGTGGTACCAGGCGGCAGACGTGTTTGTCCTGCCGTCGCTTTACGAAGGGCTGCCCTGTCGTGGCGGCGGAAGCCCAGGCGGCAAATCTTCCCTGTCTGTTTTCGGACAGGATCGACCGCGGCGCGGATATTTGCCGCTTTGCCGAATTTCTGCCCTTGGATGCCGAACTGTGGGCAAAGCGCATGCTTTTGCCGCGCGACCGCAGGAGCGGCGGCATACGAAAATTGCGCGAAGGCGGCTACGATATCCGCTTGCAGGCACAAAAATTACAGGAAATTTACGACGCCGCGCTCGGGCGGGAACTTTGATTTCACATACAGAAGATCGGGCGCAAAATGTATAAAGAAAGCCGCACCTGCACAAACTGAAAACGCGGAAAACGCAACGGAGGCTAACATGGAAGAAATCAAATCCGGGAGCGAATTGCTTGCGGAAGTTTACAGGAATACGCACTACGCGCTGCAGTCCATATCGGACATTCTGCCCGAAACGGAAGACGAAGCGCTGAAAGAAGAACTCAAAAAAATGCACGACGGTTACGAGAAAATTTCAGGAAAAGCGGCTCTGTATGCACGCGAAAACAATATCGAGATCAAGGAGCCTGGCCCTATTAAAAAGGCCATGATGTGGGGTTCTATCAAGATGAGCACGCTCAAGGACAATTCCCGCGCGCACATCGCCGAAATGATGACGCAGGGTAC